>JAGTQL010000078.1:0-5143 GCA_018396555.1 Candidatus Bathyarchaeota archaeon
CTTGAGGGGAAAATATCTCATAGTGAAGAAGCGCTTGAGGGTCCTTTTGTCGATATAACTGGCACATACGATGCGCAAAGGTTTCAGCCCGTCGTTGAAGTTGTAAATGTAATGCATAGAGAAGATTACATTTATCAGGCGCTTCTACCTGCCGGGTCGGAGCACATGCTGCTGATGGGGCTGCCCAGAGAAGCCGCCATATACGATGCTGTCTCCAGGGTTGTGCCCTCAGTTAAGGGAGTTAACCTTTCTATCGGTGGTTGCGGGTGGCTCCATGCTATTATCTCAATTTATAAGCAAACTGATGGCGACGCAAAAAACGCGTTGTTAGCAGCTTTCGCATCTCATCCAAGCCTCAAACACGCCATAGTTGTTGACTCCGACATAGATATCTTTAACCCGTATGAGGTTGAGTGGTCTATAGCGACTCGCTTCCAAGCTGAGGAAGACCTTATAATTATACGGAACGCAAGAGGCTCAACTCTTGACCCATCGGCCGATATGGAAACCGGCCTAACGACGAAGGTTGGGGTTGACGCAACTCGACCATTAAAGGTTCAAAAGGGAAAATTTGAGAAGGCGAAAATTCCAATAACAGAGAAGGCTGCAAAAGTAATCGAAAACATAAGATACATCTGCACTAAAAATTTCTAGACTTCGAAAGTTATGCGAAGAATTTGATCTGCATACGCATCTCTATTTAATGCGTGAAGCTGAATCTATTTTTGGCACGCTACGTTTATACATTCAGTCAGAGGCGAAAAAACCACTTTAACCCCATTCAACGAAGGCGCATAATAGGCTGTTTTTGCGGAGTTTGTCATCAACGTTTTTACATTAAGATCCCTGAGCCACGTAACAACTGCGCAAGTGTCGCAAATAACCTGCCCGCCGGATGATTCAACAACATCCACATACTCCTTTGCTTTATTACGGATGAACCTTGATGTGCAAACCCAAAGTTTAACGTCGTTTCTAACCTTTTTCCCTTTAATGGCTTCAGCTATTTGCTTAAGTTCATTGAGAGAGCAGTGGGGGCAACCAATAAATATCAAGTCTGGTTTCTCAGGTGAAATTGAGAGCCCTTCACGGGCTTCACACAAATTTCTATCCTCAACATTTATAGTTTCCATCTCTCTCATCAGCCTCATATCGTTTCTTCCCACATGAAACATTGAAACCATGCCGCTTGTAGCCATCGCTGCGCCCATCTGCTTAAGGCACCCTTCTTCATTGGATGGTAAACCCTGTATCAATGGGATTTTGTCCTTAAGAATCTTACCTAAATATATGCCTAAGGCGCCATAATCGCTTTCATCCCTCAGTTCAGCCTCAACCTTGACGAGGACTGCTGCCTGTCGGTTCTCCGGTTTATGCAGCCCATAGTTTGGGGTCTTCCCGATAAGCGCTGAGGCAAGTGCGCTTGGTCCTCCTTCACGATTCGTCCATGCGCCAATCATAGAATTAGCGTAAACAACTGCGGATGATTCAGCCCACGAAAGATGAGCGCCGCACCTGGGCGCCTTAATATAATATGGTGTGCATGTTAAAGATGCTTTTATCCCCATTTTCGCATACAAATTGATTATTCTTTTTTGCTTCTTAATGATATCGCCGGAAAGAGAGGTGAAAATAGCGTTTTCATAATCTATGCCAGCTGGATTTGTTGTCGCCGTAACGCTAGTCTTTACGTCTGAACCGGCTAGAGCCTCGAGGAAGTCTATTGCAGCATCCCCAATCGTCTTATATGAGACCCCGGAGATATGCGCTGACTCAATTGGTATGAGATTATCCGCCCCATATAGATCGCCTAATTTAACAAGTATCCTCATTGAGACCTGATATGCCCAGCCCAGTTCACCGTCGTAGATTTTCTCCTCTTCCCTCGTCAGATGCACGCCTACTCACCCCGAAAAACCCTAACTATGCCCTCTCTCCCATCAACCTCTATAATGTCACCACTCGTCATCATCTCGATATTAATTTTATCAACCATTGGTATATTGGCGATGATTGCGCCAACCACCACAACCGGGTCGGCAATCGAGTTTATTATTGCCTTAGGCGCTAATCCGCTCTTAGCAAGCCTGTAAAGCACGAAGCTACCTACCGTTGAGCCCCGTCCATGGGGGAAACATAAAACAACATCCCTAATGCTCTTACCACAGAGATCATGGCCTCTTTCTATTATGATCCCAGTATTAACGTCTACGCCTCCTAAGAAACTTATTGGTTTAGTTGAAACTAGGGCTGTCCCCCTAACCTTGCCGGGAACTACTGACCTACCTTTAAGCGTTAATGTTGAGACCAAGCGATCAACCTCAATAAGATATTCTCATGGTGAACGGTAATTCACCGAAAAGTCTTTCGGAAACTTCCTGAACCCTTTTTAAGTGTTCCTCTTCAGTGTAAACTCTCAAGATATTCATGAACCCCTTTAGCAGATCAAATATTCCTGAAACCTCGCTTAGCCTGCTGGAAATTTTTCTTCCATCCCTAGTCTTATGGAAAACCGGTATCTCCATAGGTTCTAGGGGGAAAGCATGATGATACGGGACTGATGAAAGCGTTGGAACATCAATTATGATGCTTTGCGGATCAACATTTGCTTCATCAGCAATTTCATCCCTTATGCGGTTCCTTATCCCTTCAACATTAAGTATGCTTGAAACGATCATGTCTCTAATATAGAAGGGTGGAGGATCATAAGCACACTTTAACAGTTTCCGTCTCTCCAGTCTCTCAATAATCTCTCTAGATTTTTCGTTCTCCCTTAACTTCGCCCATAAAACGTAGTCATTCAGAGCCAAATATTCTTCAGGCGATTTAAAGTCCACAAGTCCAAGATCGTCTTTCGCCTGCTCCATAGCCATAGCTAACATTATCTGAACCGCCCTTCCAACTCTATGAAAGTATATGCTCTTAAAGGACTCTATACGAGCCAATATGAAGGACTCCAGGGCTGAAAGAGAGCCAACATCAACAGATAGATTTCCATCAATAACATCCACAGTGTATGCTAGGCGAAATACATCAACAAACCCGTACTCCGCGCCTGTATGATAAGTGTCTCTAACAACAAAGTCCAGTTTATCAGCGTCAACAGCACTTCTGATTATTTGATCCATAAACGCCATGTCAGGCTTATTCAGGCGACCAACAGCTAAAGCCCCAATAACCTTAGGGTCATAACCTAAACTATTGATGATATCACTTATCTCCGAATTCGTTATGACCCAGGTTGTCATGTCCTCATGTGTTTTGCCAAGAAATTTGGTGAGCACATGTTCAAAAACATGCGAGAACGGACCATGCCCAACATCATGTAAAAGAGCAGCTATCCTAACCGTCTGAGCCTCATCTTCTGAGATTATTTGAGAAAGCTGAGGGTTATCAATAAACGTTCCAGCAAGATGCATAACACCAATCGAATGCTCAAACCTTGTATGATTGGCTCCGGGATAAACGTATTCTGCGCCAGCCAGCTGTCTTATTCTACGTAGCCTCTGAAATGGGTAGGAATCAATAATCTTTCTTTCTGCTTCGGTAATGCGCACATAGCCATAAATAGGGTCCTTTATTTCACCCCAATATTTACGTTGAACCATCTTAAACCACCATTACAGTTACTCGTCTTCTATTAATTATTACTTCTCTTGCCAACAGAAATGTTTATCGAAAAGTGTAGCAAATATTTATGTGAAAGAAGTGTTGGGAAGTGATTCTAAGCAAGTTACTCCGCAGCTACGGTTTCCCTACTAGGAATAGGGAAAAACGGTTAGATTTAACTCTAAAGTTCCTAAATCTATTGCTGCTCTCCAACTTTATAATCGTTACCCTATTAAATCCAGCTTTATCCGATGCGTTTCAATGGAAATGGAATATGGAGGAAAGTATGCTTATAGATGACACGTTAGCAATAGAAATTCGACCTGCTGTGGAAAACATACGGGTCAATTATAGTTCTCCAAAGTCCAGCGGCATCAGAGTCGCCGTCTTCTCTAATGAAACCAGGGACATGTATAGGTTTTCTCTGGTATATGTAATGCCGAGAACTGAGGGAGCATATAATATCGTTATTAAATTTAATTCTAAAGGCGCATGGAACTGCACGGTTGGCGTCTACACACGTAAAAGCGAATTTTATAAGAAATCTCCCATAATGACCTCATCAGGTCCATATATACCGCTTTCAGGACCGTTCGGCGTAACAGCTAAGGGCGATCAGACCGCGGACTATGAAATAAATATCATTTTGCAGGTTGAAGGTGAAGATTCATCCGGTTGGTTCTTCATTAAATTTCCAACACCGGTGAACATGGCCTTATTTGCGATAATTAGCTTTGCTGTGGCTTACTTTAATGCCTTCTTTCTCTTAGACGCATATTTCAAAAATAAGGTGGAGGGTTTATCAAAGATTCGCCTGGCGCTTTTAGTCCTAATGCTTCTCGCGAGCATATACTTTCTATATCAGATCCATGTTTTCATGGTTGGTGAGTAACATGTATGAGGATAGGGAGGAGGAATTTTCAAGCCAGTGGTGGTATCATAGGCCTAGATTAAGGAAACTTTTCGCACCATTACTCTACTTAACCTCATGGCAATATAGGTTATGGAGATTTTTGCAGAAGCCCCCGGATAAAAGGAGAGCTGAAGCGGAGAGAAGAGCGAAGGCAATAAGGAAGAGAATGGATTTTCCAAGGGCGACAAAAAACGATGTTGTTGGACGGGATGAAGAGTTCGAGAAGGTTCTTCTAAGCGCCTATTACCATATTTTCCGCGATCCAGATGTTAGAAAAAATAGCCCAGTCCCACCGCCAAAAATTTTCATATTAAAAGGGGGTTCAGGAAGTGGAAAAACCTTCTTTGCAGAGGCTTGCCAAAAAGAAATTTTCGAAGATGGCCTAAAATACGGCCTATTAGTTCACTATGCCTCACTTAAGCCCGAGGAAGTCTACACCATGTGGTATGGCAGAAGCGCTCAGCAGCTCAGCGCCTTCTTTGAAGCATCTTTCCAGAGACCTAGCGTAGTATTAATTGATGAATTTCAAGCCTTCGGGAGCCGCTTTTCAACATCCACCGAGGTTGGAATGGAGGAGAAAAGAGTTCAAACAGTCTTTATGGAGAAAATTTCTTTTTGGCA
>JAGTQL010000078.1:5167-7938 GCA_018396555.1 Candidatus Bathyarchaeota archaeon
GCTCATATCCACAAATGAATATGAAACTATCACGGAAACTCTGCGTCGAAGGGGAGTCGTAGGAACAATAGACCTTGACTCAGGAATAAGCAGGGCGATGCTTACTGAAATAGCCAGAAGAAGATGCCAGAAATATGACATACCGTTAAATCCCGGCGACATTGTGGATGCCCTCGAAGACACGTTGAGAACTGTTGGCGGAACAAGGCTGACACCAGCAGACATATGCAATGCCTTCGACATTGTTATGAGTGAAAAATCCAAACCGATCCAGCGTAAACTAATAGAGAGAATCATGCTTAGAGCAAAAGATAATCCGCAGATGGAATCTGTAGGAAGCGCCGTGACGCTATCCGATTTTAGGGCAGCTGCCCGCAGACTTAAAAGCTATACTTCTGGAGAAAAAACAGAGGCAGCGAAAAGGGCTGTGATCAGAATTACTCCAAGAGAAAGATACAGCGATGTTGGCGGGCTTCATGGAATAAAAGATGAAATAATAAAGGAAATCTCCCTAGCCCTAAACGCCGATTTAGCTGTTAAAGCCGGTTATCGTCCACCTAAGGGCTTTATATTTTATGGTCCACCCGGCACTGGAAAGACTCTTCTAGCTAAGGCAATAGCTGGGGAGAATAATGTCTGGTTCTACAGCATAAATGGTCCATCAATTCTCCAAGGGCATTATGGAGATCCGGAGAAAACCATACGTGACATTTTTGATGACGCCCGTAAAAATGCGCCAGCAATAATCTTTTTCGATGAAGTTGACTCAATTGCTCCCAGAAGGGGAATGCAGGATCCAGTTATTGATAGGGTTGTTTCTCAGATGCTCACCGAGATTGACGGCTTCACCCCGCTTACAAACGTTGTTATTATAGGAGCCACTAACCGCTTCGAAATACTTGACCCAGCCCTACTGGAGCGTTTTACGAGACATTTTGAATTCGCCTACCCTAAAAATAGGGTGGAGAAACTTGAAATAATAGAGATCCATCTTAGACGATATAGGCAACATTTGGAAAGGGGTTTAACATCAGAAGATATACTTAAAATCTTTGAGAAAAAGATTCTAAGCCCAAGAAAGATTGCTGATACAATTGATGACGCTAACCGCCTAAGAGCCAAAGAACTTGAAGCATGCTACAAGCTTGTGCAAACAATAAAGCATAAGCCTGAAAAGGTCAGAGAGATAGAAGATTTGTATAAGAACGACTTGGAGCGCCTATTCACCATACTCAAACTCGACCCTAACGACCTAAATTCAGACATCGTGGAAAAACTTAGCAACGTTGACCCTGAGAATTATCCACTGAGACTGTATCATTTTGAGAAATCTCTGGAAAGAACCTATGATGAAGCTGTTGAAGAAGCTCAGAAGATGATGACGGAAACCGTAAGAATCCAGAAACCGGAAGTTGGAAAGAGCTATGGGCTTATCGCCCTAGGTGAACTTGGAGAACTCGGCGGATTTGTAGGCGCAATAGAGGTTGTTGTTAACCCTAAAGGATCTGGCAAAGTGCACGTTATTGGAAGCGAGACGGGTGAAAGTATACTTGCCAGCGCGTATGATGCATTTATTTACATAAATTCGATGTCTGACTGGAGATTCAAGGATTATGACGTATACGTTGAGATAGTAACGCCGGCGAAAGGAATGGAAAAAAAGATGGTTGCGCCGGGGATATCGAGGCCGCCCGTTTCCGGACCATCCGCCGGGCTTGCAATAGCAGTAGCCATGCTTTCTGCCCTGACAGAGGTTACGGTGGACCCATCGGTAGTTATGACCGGCGCCATAACGGCTCTGGGCGAGATTTGGCCTGTGGGCGGACTTGACTATAGAGGAATGGGTAAAATTGAGGCAGCCCTTTCAGACCAGTATGTTCGAACGCTCATTATACCAAAGTATAATTATGAAAGGTTAAGGGGCTTCGATGTTGAGAAGATGCTTTTAGAAAGGGGCGTTAGAATAGTTCCAGTTCAGACTTTTCTTGAGGCTGCCCCTCTAGCCTTACTCGACTTTGATAAGGCAAAGGAAATTTTGAGAATTAAATAGTTTGGTTGCTAATGAAGCGTCTACTCTTCTTTCTCTCCCCTTTCCTTCCTTCTTTTATTAGCTATATCAAGTAGGGCCCTATAATATTCGCCGCTCTCGATTTTTTGGCATATATTTAAAAGAACTTGGTATACGCTTTCAAAGTATTCTTTGTCATCCTCCCTGATGTTCCCTCTTTCAATAAGCGTAACCCTCATCTTAATTCCTAACCCAGCTTCTCTCAGAGATTGATATAATATTCTATGCTCCACGTGGGCAAGCTGCGAATATGTGTCTAATGATAATCTGAGCAGGTCGTCGCCAACATGCCTTAGCTCAGTGAGGTTCCATGATGTTATTCCATCCCTATTTCTGGCAAGGATCTCTCTTAGCCTAGTTTGAACAGTATCAAGTACCGGCAGAAAATTTTCCATTTATTTCACATCTCAGCAATAGCAATTTTGTAGTAATATCTAATTAAAGGTTACGCTACAAAAATTCTTTAGCGCCATATAATCTAATTTATTCTGCCTCGTCGCCATGTGGACGTGGCAACTTAAGGTTTTAGCCTTGCATTTCTGATTATTTATCTTATGTTTGGTGTTAGGGATTTTGTTGAGCGCTTTCATCTATTCGAGAGGAACAGGTTTCCCTTTTTGGGCGTAAGGTTCTCGGTTTAGCTTTCTATGTTCAGATGTCAAGCCTTAGGAGGACCGCTAGGGCGTTATCTGAGTTCAGGAGC
>JAGTQL010000080.1 GCA_018396555.1 Candidatus Bathyarchaeota archaeon
ATTGTTAATCGCCCCATCTAGCGAAAAGGCTGATGACTGAATCATCCTACATCCTCTCATTTTCTAATTATAGTTAGAATAGGCTGATAATAAACAATTAGGAAATACAGATACTTTTTAAAACTACATAATTAAAATATTTTTAATAAAAATAGAGTTATATATCCATCTTAAACATTTATCCCCCTGTTGCCAACACATGGAAAGATTGCAAAATTCAGGAATTAAATATCAGAAAAATGTGCATTTGAAAAATATATAGTTCCCAACAAATATGTCATGGGGATCAGATGGACATGTACGAATGGATTGATCCTCTAAGATTTCTGCTATGCCTACTCTTTCTTCTCATAGCATCAATATATGACATTAGAACTAGGGAGGTTCCAAATTGGATATGGGCTGTCTTCGCGCCCATAGGTTTAGCTTTAACGCTTGCATCATTAATGCTTGGCGGATGGAGCTATCCACGTATAACTATGCTGGTTATATCCGTAATTTTAACAATATGCCTTTCACTAGCGCTCTTTTATATAGGCATGTTCGGCGGGGCCGATGCAAAAGCCCTTATGTGCCTGGCGGCAGCCATGCCGATTTACCCGGAAAAATTTGAGCTGACCGCTAAGTTTCTTTTACCTATGCCGCCAATATCAACGTTCAATAATGCCGTTTTAGCCGCATCGCTTCTAACCCTCGTAATCTCATTCAGAAATTTAATTGATTTAATTAAGTATAAAGGAAGAATATTTGAGGGATTAGAGGAAGAGAGGCTTGTGAAGAAGATTGCTGCTTTCATCACTGGTTTTAGAGTTGACGCGGAGAAAATACGTGGTGAAAAACATTACTACATACCGCTTGAAGAGTTCAGCATAGGAGAGAACGGCAAATTGATTAGGCGTCTAAGAATATTAAGGAGCCTAAACGCTGAAGAGCGGGAAGAAAAATTAATTCCAAAGGAATTGAGCGGAAAAATTTGGGTGACTATGGGTTTACCCTTTCTGGTATTTATAATGCTGGGCTTCCTAGCATCCTTCTTTTTTGGAGACATAATATTCTGGTTAATAAAAGCAACAGCCCAGTAGCAGTCTAAAGCATGAAACCATAGGGTTAAAATATGTATTAAAATTGAGGATTTTTCCATCATATGGCTTAATAAGCATCTTTTCTAAACTTTAGACTAGGCTGTGCAAAAATGAGCCAAAAAGTTCGGCTGACAACCAAACTGGGTATAAAAAGCAATGAAGATGAACAATACACGAGAATTGAGAGGACCTTATCAACCCTGGCGAATAAGGACGCGCTGAAAATATTTCAAATGGCAAAGGAGGGAATACCGAGCTCAACCGACGCTATGAGGAAGCTCAACCTAACTCAGAAGCGCTACTATATGAGGCTAAGCGATCTGATTAAAGCAAACCTAATCCAAAAAGATGACGGAGTCTACAAGCATACAACGCTAGGAAGCTTATTTTACGAGATAATTAAACTCCTAGGCCAAGCGGTCGAAAGAAAAGAACAGCTGGAACTTATAGACAAAGTGAAGAGTTCGAAGAACCTCTCAGCGAAGGAACAGAACGAAATAATCCGCGCTTTAGCCAAAGGCGGGATTGATAAATTCATAAACCTAATAGACGGTGGAATAAACCCCATAGGGATAGTCTACAGTTTTGAGGATATCGTTGAGGGAACAATAAAGCTAATAGAAGCAGCTGAAAAAGAAGTCTACATAGCATCGCGATACACGGAGAACAGCATAGTTGAAGCCATATTCAGAAATCTAAACCGTGGAATAGAGTGGCATCTTATAAGCGGAGATAAAAATAATTTATCGCAGAAAATTCGGATGATAAGCACGCTGCTCTCCCATCCAAAAATGATAAGGATGTATTATGACATATTCCGCTCTGGGGACGTCCGAACAGGATACGTGGAAAATCTACCATTCAGCTTTATAATTGTCGATGGAAAATACGTCGGAATAGAGGTGCCGAAACCGGAAAGCGGCGAATTTCTCGCAGGCTTCTTCCTAGAAAACAAGGTTTTCGCTGAGAAACTTATAGAAACATTTAACGCATTAATGGCCAGAGCCAAGGAAGACCCAAGAAAAGAAGCATCGAGAAAGTATGTGGACAAGGCTCCGCAAGAAATATTTGAGGATTTCAAATAAAATCATTATGTAAAAATCTATTAAAAAAACACTATAATTTTATTCAAAGTTGGAGACAAATTTTAGCTTCTATCTCATTCCAGCATGAAAGATGTATATTTATGCGTATTAAGAAGCGATAAGTGGCAACGCGCAATATAAGCCTTGAAATACGCATGGAAATCACCGCAGTTTTAGAGGGAAAAGCCAGCTCGTATTGGCTATGTATTAAGGCTCGTATAGCGAGGGCAATAGTATTTCCGTATGCAACGTTAATAGCAACCTTCGTAGCTTCAAGGGGCATCCCACCGATCCCTCCGGCGATGATGGCGACGGCGGCGGGACTATTAATAGCCCTGGCAGTTTACATATCTAATGACGTGGCAGATCTGGAAACCGACATAGCTAATTTAGTTACTCGTCCGATTGCGCAAGGAAAAGTTCTAGAGAAGGACGCCCTAACATTATCGGCAATGCTTTACCTAGCAGGAGCCATCTTAGGTTCCCTTGTGAACCTAGATACACTATTCTTCTGCATCCTAGGTGTTGCATTAGGCGTTGCATATTCCTTCTCACCTGCACGCCTTAAAAGAAGGTTTCTCCTTAAACAAGTTGCCGTTGCCAGCGGCGGGTTCATAGCGAGCCTAACTGGGGGGGTAGCGGTGAACAGGTTATCATCAAGCGTAATGTTCGCCGGCTTCATATTCTTCACATATGCTATGGCAGCTGTTCCCATAGTAGATTTAGGCGACATCATAGGCGACAGAAAGGAGGGACGGAAGACGCTACCACTGGTTCTGGGCCCGAGGTATACGGTTAGACTCGCAATATCAATGATAATTGCTATAATAATAGCTGGCATATTCGGATATTTACAGCTGGGCTTTAATGTTGCCCTGCCGATCCTAGGAAGCATGGCATGCTTCTTGTTTATTTACACAATATACCCGCTTTTCAACCGATGGAGCGACCAAACATATTGCCGAAAACTAACAAATAAAATAACGCTGCTACATTTCCTCCTTCAACTCGCAATGGCATTAGGATCAATATTTTAAATTTGCCACAATAAAAAAGAAGACAACTCATAGAAGCAACGTTAAAGCTAAATAAATGAGTGGACATACAAAATACATTATAATGGGCCATAACTTTCTAATTATGTCAGATTTTTTCTCCGAATTCTTCACCAAGACGATCCCTTCTAAAGAATTCAGCTTGGAGTATAGTGTTTAATCTCATTTAATGATTGTGAAGAAAAAATATAGAGAGCTAATCTGGTTTAAATTTCAATTTAAAATCTAAAGAAGATTAAAGATTCTTTTGATTTTAATGGTGCTTAAGGTCCTTGGACAAGTTAAATATGTTCAGATCATGTCAGACACTAGGTTGAGATTTCTTAAGAACCATGTTGTCAATTATCAGGCATAATGCCTTAAAAACTTCTTCCTGATCAAGATTATTGACATCAAGTATTACCTGGAACGGTTCAAAATCCTCCCCTAACCTAAATCCGTAGAGTCTCCTATAGATCTCCTTAGTTTTACCTTCCCTTTCTCTAATTAGCCTTAACGCCTCCTCGACGCCTATTCCATCCCTTCTAGCGACCCTTTGGGCTCTAACGTTCTCTGAGGCTTCAAGCCAAATTTTAAAGCCGTCTCTTAAAAGCCAAGGCATCGTCCAGCTATCTAATACAACATTGCCTTCCCCAGCCCATTCAAGCATTTTTTCATCAACGTGCCTATCAAGATCAGGATTATCCAAACGTTTTTCCAGGAAATTCATGCCTCCGCTAGTTTCCCACCAGCCCCTCTCAGCCGTTTCGTAGCCCATCTCCGCCGCAACATTTTTCAGAGCCTCCCCACCGGAACAGTATCTAAGCCCATAATGTTCAGCAATTCTTCTTGCAACCGTACTTTTTCCCGAACCCGCTAGACCAGAAATGCATATAACAATCTTCTTCTCAGAAGCCTTCTCAGCAGACGAGCCCATTCATCATCCACCTAGACGATGCGAAACACTACATCCTTGATCCTAACCCCATCTCAACATTAAAGATCCTTGAAAGAACAAAGTTGAAGAAAAGTGAGCATACAGGATACCAGTAGAAAAAGGATAGGGGGGTTCTCTGCCAAAGCAAAGGTATAAAGGCAACAGGTTCTAAACCGTAAAAGTAGGTTAGCACCCACCACATTATGAGTAGAGGAACAAATGTAACCAGGGTGGTCTTCGTTTGCTGCCCAGAGATCCTGGCCCTCATCTGCATTATTTGAACCTCATGCTTCTTAACCCTTGCCATAAGCTTCTTATCGCCTGTCCTTTTAGCAAGCTCTTTCTCAGCATTCCATTTTTCAATCTCCTTCTGCCATTCTGAAATTAAACGTCTGTCAACAAATTTACGATTCAGCAGCATAGTTACTAGGGAAATCGCGAAGGCCAGAAGCATTATGAAGATTGTTGAGTATGGAATTACCCTAAGAAACTCAGGCAGCAGATTTTCAACCCCCCAGAAACTTTCTTATTCCAGGATATATCTCCTCAATGCGTTCACTCATTATCTGCTGATAGTATTGATATATTATTCCCACGGAGAGCAATATGCCCGTTCCTGTTCCAAAGGCCCCGAAAAAGTCAGCTAAAGCCGCCAATAAGCCAACTATTAAGCCGCCCAGCAATGTAACGATTGGAATGTACCGCTTCAAGATGGATTCAATCGGCTTTTCAGACCTCCTAAAACCAGGAACCTGCATACCTGAATCGACAAGTTGCCTTGCAACGGTCTTAGGATCCAGCCCCCCAACCTCAAGCCAAACCCACGAAAAGACAATGCAAAAGAAGATCAGTAAGACTGCGTAAACAGCGTATCTAACAGGGTTCCCAAGCACATCCATAAACCCTCTCGGCGCCACAACATAATATGCCATTCCACCCCTCGGTTGGAGAGAACCGCTCTGAGTATACTCAAAATCTCCGAAAAGGCTAATCCACGGACTTAAACTTAAATTATTGTGATAATTATTCCACAATATTTGGGATATCACGTATATGTTCCCAAAAAGCGCCGATGCGAATATAACTGGCAGGTTGGAAACATACAGTAGACTTATCGGGTATCTGCCCCTAAACCCCCTAAAACGCGAATGAGCTATGGGAATCTCAACCCTGACGCCTTGAGCATAAATGCAGAATAAGAAAATGCCTACGGTCAATAACAGTCCAAGTATACTTGGATCATCCCCTGGACGCATAAAAAGACTGCTAAGCGAGCCGCCAGTAATTAAGGATTGAATCATAGCTGAAATTATCCCCCTGTACTTCACAGGCTCACTTAGAGACGGCATAGTTGAGAAGCAGTCGAGCATTATGCGCTGAGCCACACCGGCCAAAATGAAGAGGCTTATGCCGCTTCCAATACCCCAACCCTTTTGAATCATCTCATCTAGAAGCAGAACAATTAAGCCGGCAATTATAAGCTGAATGAAGATTATCACCGCTTGATTAGCACTTAAAGTACCAAAGAAGCCGCCTATAAGATAAGCGGATGCTTGAACAACGGTCATGATAACCGAGAATACTTTACTTACGCCAGAGAATAATGATCTATCCTCAGGATCGGAGAAATCAACGCTTATAAAGCCTGACGCGGCGAGCAGCTGCAATATTAAGCCAGCTGTAACTATTGGGCCTATGCCCAGCTCCATCAATGTTCCCTTGCTTGAGGCGAAGATCACCCTATAGAAAAGTATGTCTTCACCTCTTCCTAAGCCGTAGAGTGGTATTTCGCTCATAACCAGATAAATGATTAGGGCAACCGCGGTCCAGAGAAGCTTCTCATTAAAGCTTACTCTACGTTCCGGAGCCTTGATCTCCGGAATAAACTGGATAACCGGTTGGAAGGCTTTTAGGAATCTACTGGTCAAAGTTCCCCCCTCAAACATTTGGGAGCATATTTCTAGCTTACAACCTCAGTTTCTTCTTCAGCAGATATTATTTCTCCACCAGCCTCTTGAATTTTTCTCAAAGCTGTTTCGCTATATGATGAAACTTTAACCCTTACTGGAAGGGTTATTTTTCCCCCGCCAAGTAGCTTCGTATATCCAATCTTCCCTAAATCTATAAATATTTTTTCACCCTTCCTGCTTTTAGACGCCATATTTAAAGCTATTTCCTCAAGATCCTTTAAATTTATGCATCTAACATCTTTATTAAGGCTTTTCGGGGAAACGAACCCTGTTTTACCAAAGTAGTCTGGTTCATACCTTAAAACCCAAGACCAGCCATGTTTATGCCTACCAGCCTTTCTCTCACCTTTTGAGCCGCTCTTTCTGTGCTGCCCAACTCTACCATAGCCGCATGTTCTAGAACCTCTCTTCTTCCGAGTTTTTCTGAGACTATGTGGCATATCTTAGCCCCCCTAAAGGCCTAAATCATCCTCTTCAGTAAATCGTTTATTGCTTCACCCCTATATCCGGTTACTCCACCGCTCTTATAGCTCTTCTTTACACTATTTTTATAACCCTTACCTGGCGGGTGAAGTCGGAAAACTGGCTTAACGCCCGGAATTTTCTTAAACTCAATCTGCAGATTATATATGGCTTCAGCCAGCTTATCTATGGATTCGAAACCAATTTCTTTGGCATACTCATCCGTGATGTCTTTTTCCCCAATAAGTCTGCCTCTTTTCCTCAGGAGGAGCGCAATAGTCTCCTTTGAAACTTCGCCCCAAGTCACGTGATTCTGCACTTTTTGCAGCATACCAAGATAAGAAGGACGATCGTCAATTAAGGTTGCATGGCAATTGCCCGTTAAATTAAGCATCCTTAATGTATCTTCTATGTCTCTTCTAACATTGATTGTTCCGCGAACTCGAACAACTGCTAGACATTTAGCGCCTTTCTCCAAAGCTCTTACCTCACCCAATCTAATGGTGTAACAACTTCGTATGTTTTCTTAAGGGCGTCAAACATTGCGTATGTAAAGGATGGAACAGTTCTCGTCGGACCATAGCTCCTCGTCCAGCAGTCTTTAATGCCTGCAAGCCTAAGGATAACTTTGGCAACCTCTCCAGCAACCAGACCTAAACCTCTAGGGCCAGGTATAATTTTGACCTTCACAGCACCGCATTTACCGGTAACCTCGAAGGGCAACGAATGAGGCTGTCCACATCCACACTCCCAGCTTCCGCAGCCTCTCTGAACAATTGATATATTAAGACGCGCATCCTTCGCAGCTTTCTCTATTGCATTGCGCACTTGCGCATCTTTTCCAGAACCTATACCTATATAGCCATTCCTATTTCCAACAGCAACTATCGCCTTAAACCTAGATTTTTCACCAGCGTCAGTTTGCTTTTGCACTAAGCTTATATTTATAACCTCCTCCTCAAGGTTGGGAATGAGAACATCCACTATTTGAGGTTCACTTATCTTAAACCCGCTGACAAATATCTCCTCTAAGGATGAAAATCTACCTTCCAATACCATTCTACCCAGTTTTGTACGCGGAACCCATTCTTCAGAGCCGCTCGACCTTTCGCCCAATTGCATTCACCCAGCAGGCCCGAATTTAACGTCGCTATATGCTCATTAATTTTCAAAGAAACAATACAGAGATTAAAT
>JAGTQL010000079.1 GCA_018396555.1 Candidatus Bathyarchaeota archaeon
ACAGGTTCGCAGTGGAAAGGGCTAAGAGCTCCGGATTCAAGTCTCTAACGTTCACAATATCCACGCCTGGGAGGTTTCTGGCAGCCTTAAATATACCGTTCTTCTTCGAGGCAACTATCAATGGTCCAACAGCCCTTTTTATCCTTCTACCGCGCATCTTGCCCTTTCCACTGCGAACCTTTATGCTTTCCTTAACCCTCTCTATATCCGGCCAGACGCCGAGATTTATTAGAACACTTTTCAGATCCTTCACGGTCTTTACGCTCTCCAGGTCATCAGTTACAATAAGCGGCAGATCAGGAACATTTCCGACTATATGTCCCCTAGCTTCAACCAAATCTTTAGACGCAGTCGCGGCTATAGCCGAGAATAATGCCAGGCGCTTCTCTTTCTTCGGAATCTTCTTATGAATTCTCTTTTCAACAACAGGCGGGTGGGCTAGACGCCCACCAACAGTTCCAGGGGCGAAAGCGGCTCTACTTCTATCGCTTAATCGCGGAACCCGGGAGAGCCCACGTCCAACACCCCAAGATTCAGCCGTTGTCCTTTTTCCGGCATATGGGTTTCT
This sequence comes from Candidatus Bathyarchaeota archaeon, assembly GCA_018396555.1. Classification (GTDB taxonomy): domain Archaea; phylum Thermoproteota; class Bathyarchaeia; order Bathyarchaeales; family DTEX01; genus DTEX01. Next base: position 569 of record JAGTQL010000079.1, read on the forward strand.
GCCTTTTGGCTGTAGATTGTGGGATTGGATTGTTACAACGGCACGTTTTATGACGTCAGGTCTAAGGGGAGTTCTAAATACTTCTGGCAAACGGATTCTTCCAACCTCTTTTCCTTCAAGATTAAAGACCTTTGCATATGTCTTAGCCATCTACTTATCCTCCACGCTAAACTCCTTGCTGGGGCTCAGTAGATATAAAAATGGTTTGTGGCGGAGTTTCACTAACCCTTTTCGGTTGGCGGACTGGATGCCTTATTTTTATGAGCCTCTTAGCTGGTCCAGGGATGCTTCCGCTTAGAAGTATATAGTGCCCTTTGACTAAGCCGTAACGTAGAAAGCCGCCTTTAGGCGTAGCTTCCCCACCATCTTTACCGATCTTTATTATACGCTTGTTATATTCTGTCCTCTGGTGGTAGCCCATTTGTCCCGCTCTTGGAACGGTATATATTATCCTTTTTATCCCCCAAGCCCCTAAAGTTCCAACTCCACGTTTGGTTTTACGGCTTTTATGTGGAAGAATCTTTACGCCCCACCTCTTCACTGGACCTTGGAAGCCCTTTCCCTTCGTTACGGCTATTACGTCTACATACTGTCCTTCCTTAAACACTTCCTCCGCAGATATGTTTTTGCCAAGAATTCTCTTTAAATACTCAAGCTGCTCTTCTATTGTACCCCCATCGATCTTAATTTCCATTAAGTCAGGCTTCTTCTTTGGGACACTGGATAATCTCGGCTGGGTTGCGGCTAAAACTCTAAATTCAACAATCTTGCTCAGCGAACCCTCTATTTTCTTTAGATCTTCTTCAACTTTAACCTCTTTTGGAATTGGCATTAATCTCTCGAAGTCCTTGGGTATGGGGCTGGACCAAGCCTCTGTTAATGTTTTAAGCCCATTCCCATCTTTTATGTACGCGCGAATTGCAGCTATATACATCGGCGGAGCATCAATCACTGTTATTGGGCGAACAACTTCCTTGCCAAAGTTTGGTGATCCCGGCTCATCATCAATAACCACTGCGTATGACATTCCGGCTTTATAACCTGCAAAACCTAGAAGCATAGGGCCCTTCTTAATCTTAGGCCAATAGCGTATCCTACCCATCGGGCGGGAAGCCCTAGCCCTAGGTGAATATGCCAGTGAACCCCTCCTCGGAGCATGGATTTTCCTATGACCCACTATTCTCTAACTCCCTTCGCTTTCACTATCATTCTGGTCTCTCATGAGAATAAGGGAAATAAGTTATAAACCTTATGCTTAACCCTCAAATTTTTTATTCTAATATCCTCTTTTTTAGAGTTTAAGGAGCGTTTATTAATTGGAGTTCGCTATGAATGAGGATTTATGGCTTAAGGGTGCCCTACACTGCCACAGCAAAGTCTCTGATGGCCTTCTCGATCCTGAGGATGTTGCCCGCTTCTATGAGGACAGAGGATATGGCTTTCTATCCATAACGGATCATGAGAAAATATCTGGAGTTAAGCGTTTCAATGGAATATACCAATGCGGCGTTGAAGTTTCCAGGGGGAAATGTTTACTCGGCGAGCAATATCACATTGTGGCTCTAGGGGTTGAGGATCCGACGATACTGAGAATTGGCGAAGCTCAACCCTTTATAGATCGAGTAAATGATGAGGGCGGATTAGCGTTTATAGCTCACCCATACTGGTCAAATCTGGTTCATGAGGATCTGGTTCAGCTTGAGGGCTACGTTGGTGTAGAAGTATATAATGCAGGATGTGATGTTGAGGTGGCCAAGGGTTATAGCGCAATTCATTGGGACAGCCTCTTATCGTTAAATAAGAGGACTTGGGGCCTTGCCGTAGACGACTCCCACAGATATATTATGCATCCACTTGATGCTGACGGTGGATGGGTGTGGATTAACGTTAAAGATGCAAATCCAGATGAAGTCTTAAGGTCAATAAGGGATGGAAGATTCTACGCAAGTATGGCGCCAAAAATAGTTAGGTTTGCTTATGCACCTAACGTTCTTGAGGTTGAATCCACGCCGATTAGCAGGCTGGATCTTATAGCGGCGAATGGTAGAGGGCGATCTATATCAATTGAGACAGTGATGGGGCTGATTAATGATTGGACAGATCCCAGCAGGAAAAGATTATGTGAAGGTATTTTATCTAGCCTGGAATGCGTCAATGAGGGATTAAAGCAGAAAGTTTATTTGGAAACGGTGAGAGGGGAAAAGTTTATGGTGGAGAGAAATGAGCTCGGTATTGTGAGGCTTGAAGTTAGGATGAATCTTAATTATCCATATGTTAGGGTTGAGTTGATTGACGGTGAAGGTAAACATGCTTGGGTTAACCCTATATTCAACCTTTAAGGTAGTTTAATACTAATTGGATCACGATTGAGGAGCGTGAAAGAACATTGGAGATGCTTAAGGCCATATTAGGAGAAAAGTTAAAGGCCTTCCTTGAGGAGGACGTGGGATTAGGCGACGTAACTACCAACCTTATAGTTCCACCGGAAGTCAAGATACGTGCTCAGATGATGGTTAAGGAGAGCGCCGTTATAGCTGGACTTTCAGAGATGAAAGTTTTATTTAATGATGTTGTAGGTGTAAGGTTTAGATGCTTGGTTAATGATGGAGATGAGGTTTCGCCAAACACCGTTATTGCTGAGGTTGAAGGTGACGGGCGGGCCATCCTCATGACTGAGAGAACTGCCCTAAACTTGCTCTCACGCATGTGCGGTATAGCGACAGCCACAAGAATACTTGTTAAGAAGATTGAGGATGCTGGGTTAAATGTGCATGTTGCCGCAACTAGAAAGACCGCCCCTGGGCTTCGCTATTTTGATAAGAAAGCTGTTATTATAGGTGGCGGAGATCCGCATCGCTTTAGGCTCGATGACCAAATATTAATAAAGGATAATCACGTGGCTATCATCGGAGGAGTAGGGGAAGCTTTAAGAAGGGTTCATTCATCAGCAAGTTTTTCTAAAAAGATCGAGGTTGAGGTTAAAACATTAAATGAGGCTATTGAAGCGGCCAAGTCCGGCGCCGACGTAATCATGTTGGACAATATGGGTGTTGATGAGATCGGCGAGATAATAAATGCCTTGAGGAGGCTTAACCTTCGGGAAAAGGTTCTTATCGAGGTATCCGGCAGAATAAATGAAGAGAATATTCTGGAATACGCTCGTTTGGGTCCGGACATAATTTCAGTTGGTGAGATAACACATTCAGTTAAATCAGTAGATGTGAGCCTAGAGGTTATTGAGGTGGTTAAATGATAGAATCATTAGGCGATCTTTTGAGCCGCTTCTTTCACAGCTTCAATTACGATTGATGAAGGCGCATCAGTTTTCACACCTCTACTATTAAAGTGTGTTCTCATAGCTCTAAACCCCATGCTTCTAATATTCTCAATAACACTTTTTAGAGGCGGCGTAGGCAAACCAATCCTATCGCTTATCTTATCAATAACGTAATAGGATATTGGTGCATCCGCCTCATCCCTAATCAGCGGCACTATCCTTTTTGCTTCTCCGCCAAGATGCTCAAAGCGATTTAGGTTTTCCTCCATTTTCTTGCAGAATTCCATGTCAAATATGCTTCCAAGCCACAAAGGTCCAGCAAATTTTAGGTTTGACCCGCATTTACTGCATTTAGCTTCCAAGTCCACTGCGGGCATGCCTAAATGCGCCTTTCTGTGAAGGCATTTAAAGCAGTGAAGAATGAACCCCATCTTCTCCAATGATTCATCCGCTTTTCTGGCGCCGTGGCTTATTGAGGAGTATAATCTAATATAATGATCTGTGCTGTGACTTAAGAGAATCCTTATGCCTATTTCATGTTTGGCAGCCATCATTGCCAGACAGCCGGCTAGAAGCCTTACCGCTATTTCATGGCAATATTCCGTCCTTAACGATGCTCCGCCGTATTTTCTTAGGGCAACCTTTGGGTAAACTCCACATAGCGACGCCATATCTGTCGCAGTTAAGGCCAGCATTCCGCTGTCTTTTAATGCTCTAAGCGCTGAATCCATATATGGAACTGGCGAGCCGAAGGGATCTATGTCTATAAAGTCGAATCGCTTGTTTGGCGCCGCGCTCTTAGATAGAAATAGGTTGGCATCCTCGTTTGACGCGAATACCAGATCCTCTAACCCATTTAATTTAATGTTGTACTGCGCAATTCTACATGCTTTATCATTTATGTCGTTGATGTAAACCGCACCTACGCCTTTAACCTCAATTGCGAGGCGTATGCCTCTGACACCGCATCCGGCTAAGGGCTCCGAAACTTTAAGTTCACGTTTGGCAAGGTTCTGATAGGTTTGAAGGGCTAAAACCGCTATATCACGACATGTTTTCATGAGTGGATTATAGAAAACCGGCGCCCTTGAGGGAGCATAATCCCAAACCCCCCTTTTGAAGGCTTCAAGCTTAGGTACAGCAATATTAACCATCCCCTCGCGTATAATTTCCACAGGGAAATCAAAGATCAAGGGCTGAGACACCTGCAATCCATTATATATACATTGGTGAATGCACCTTATTTTTCTATTATATAAGTTAACGCTATGCTATATGTGCATGCAAAAAGTTTTTTATCCCTCAATGATTTTCCCTTTCAAAAGGGAAAAGATGGAGTATTCCTTCATTTTTTGCACGTTGCTAAACCGATTTTGAGGGTTAAACTTTTTATTAGCGCAGCCTATTTTTGATATTGGTTTAATGGTGATGGGCTAATTGAAATTTAGAGAATTTGCTTGGAACGGCTTTTACATCGATGTTCCTGAAAGCATGCGCTTAACCGCTGAAGGCGGAAACTTGAATTCCGGCTACCTCAGGTTGGAAATGGAAGGCTTTTTGATGGAGGTTAAGTGGGACCCGCTGGATCCTAAAAAGGCTAAACCTTTAGCTGAGGTGGCTGAATCTTTTCTTAAGACCGCTAAAAAGACTATTGAGAAGGAAACTAAGAAGAAGATCGACTTGAAAGCTGAGATTATGGAGGGCAGATTTATTTCTTCGCATAGCGCCTATTCTATGATTGTTAAGTCTGGGGCTAGAGAGCCAATCTACATATGGAATTGCAATGAGAGTAAAAGGATTATACTTGTTCATTTCACCTCAGTATTGACGGAGAAGGACGAGATAGAGTTAACTGGGAGGATTCTTGAATCCTTCAGATGCCATGGGAAGGAGGATCTCATCTCATGGTCTGCATTGAATATGCACTTTGCTCTTCCATCCTCATTTCTGCTTTCCGATAGGCGGATGGCTGTTGGCAGAACATACTTAATATTTGATGAACAGAAGCCTTCAACCTTTACCGAGAGAGGCAGAAGTCTTGTCATAGAGTTTTTCTCCATGGCAAATGTGCTTTTTGGGGATAAATGTAAAAATCTGGATGAATGGTTTAAGGTGGATTACTGGAAGGATCTGAAGAAGCGCTGTAAGAATGTTTCTTTCCGAGCTGCCGAGATAAGCGTGCAGAAGGTTATGAGACATAAGGTGATTTATAGGCGGGGTGTTAAAAAGTCAGGTCTCTTCTGGAGGAGGACAACGGTGAGCGAGAACTTCACGTGGTACTGCTTCAAGTCAAACCGTATATACTCAGTGAGCTTCGTATCCTATATTAGCAGACCATTCTTCCTAAAGCGTGCAATAAACGAGGCGGATGACAGGAAAGTATTACAAGATTTCTTATCGTCGTTCAAATGCCACTTTTAAATTTCTGAAAAGACACGCCCCTCCTTTCCTTAGATAAGGGATAGGCTAGCCAATACTATTTTAAAATCTTCCTTGAGCTTCTTCCGATCGAATTTCTGACTGGGAGCTCCTTCATTCTAGGTTTTAAGTAATGGTAGCGATATTTTAGAATTCATTCTTTATTTGCAATACTAATTTATTAATGCTTTTAACGTTACATTCATCTTTGAACGTGATAACTCAAGGTTTACCCCCTAAGTTGTTGTAGCAATATGTGGATAGGTTGCGAAGCGGGTTCCCAGCCTTCTACGCTTCTTCTCCATCTCGCATCTTCGCTATGTTTCAGGTTTACTGTTATGTTGTTGAAGAATACTTTTGTCCTCTGCTTTAGTGATGAGAATGCCGATTCTGCGAGGGCTTCTTTCACCAAAGGCTTAATGATGTTAGTCCATGTTCAAGCTCAATTAACGCTTCCCTTAGCCATGATGGTCCCATCCACTATGAAGAGACAAAATTAAAATCTTAAATTGCCACATTCAAACAATTAAACTACAAAGTTTTTACGTGATTGCATAATAAATAGATCCACATGTGTGGAAATATCATAATTGTGAATTCTGATACGTTTAGGTATGATTTGCTCCATGAGCGCTTCAACGTTAAAGACGATGTTAGGGTGAGACTCGGCAATCTTGAGAAGCTATGCTCGAATGCTGTTGAGTTTACTAGGGCGTATCACGCATCTTTTCCTACCGTGCCTAATAGGGCCGACCTTTTAACTGGAAGGTTCACGTTCACCTACTATGATTGGTCTCCGCTGCCTAGAGATTGGGTTACACTCCCATTAATTCTTAAGAAATCCGGCTACATATGCATGATGATAGCGGACACTCCGCACATATTGAAAGATGGCTACCACTTTGATAGGGGCTTTGACGGCTGGGTGTGGATCAGGGGTCAGGAGAACGACCGCTATAGGACTAGCCCAGTAAACATTAAACTTCCATGCAGCCCACAAAAGCTTAGGAATGTGGAAACAACAAGGCAGCATATCAGAAATAACTATAACAGAAGAAGTGAAAATGACTGGATACCGGCTAAAACCGCAATTGAGGCCTCACGCTGGCTTGAGGAGAATTACGGTGAAAAGTTCTTTCTCTATGTGGATTTCTTCGACCCTCATGAACCTTGGGATCCTCCGAGATACTATGTGAACATGTATGATTCCGGCTATGAGGGTGAGGAAGTTATTTATCCAGCATACGGTCCCTGCAACTACCTCACAGAGGACGAACTATTACATATCAGAGCGATGTATGCTGGCGAAGCAACGCTAGTTGATAGGTGGATAGGCTTCCTTCTCGAGAAGATGGACCTTCTGGGCTTAATGGAAAACACCACTATCATATTTACAAGCGACCACGGCTTCTATCTGGGCGAGCATGGCCTCATAGGGAAGTCAATAATCATGGGCGGAAGTCAGGGCTTAGCACCTTTATATGAGGAGGTCACCCATATACCGCTAGTTATAATGTTCGCAGATGATCTAGGATTAGAAGGCAGCAAGAAAGTGGATTCCCTAGTCCAAACACCGAGTTCGCTCAGATTC
>JAGTQL010000081.1 GCA_018396555.1 Candidatus Bathyarchaeota archaeon
AGATATGATGATCCGCTATAAGAGAGGGTCTAATAGGTGAACCGCGAATAATCCTGTGGGCTGGCATAAGCTGGGGCCCTAAACCTTGGGGCTGGAGAGAGGATAAGATCGCTGCTGGAGGAAGCTGGGTCTTCGATGGGGGTGTGCATTGGGCCGATTTAGATAGATATCAGCTCGGTAAGGAAGCCATCGAGGTCTTTGCAATGTCACACACATTTGATCCAGTTAAGGAAGGAGTTAAGGTAACCGTAGATGACATGACAATGGCGATAATAAGATATGAGGAAAACATCTTTTCCCAGTGGACTTGGACTAGGGCCGCTCCGGGGAAGAGGATCTACATGCATATCATTTACGGTTCTAAAGGCTCTCTCTCAGATGAGGGGGTTCAACTAGAAAAGATTGAGGGAAAAATCGAGGTTCAACCATTAAATGTCCTCATAAATAATATGAGGAAAAAAATCCGGCAAGAAGATTTAGAGAGGCTGTTCCCAAGGGGGATAACGGATACTTTTGCCATAGAACTGTACGACTTTTATGATTCAATAGTTAACAAGAGGAACCCTGAGGTTGATGGTATGGAAGCTTACAAAGACATGGCAATACCACTAGGCTTCTACGAGTCAGCAGTGCTAAATAAGCCCGTTAAAGTTAAGGACGTCGAGGAACTTCGCGTTGAGGAATATCAGAAGGAGATAAACGAAAAGCTCATGCTCGTTTGATGGGGGATTTATCTCCTTGAAATTGAAGATTAGCAGAGAGACTTATTGGGATAGGGTTTATGGTTGCTGGTTGGGTAAAAATGCTGGTGGAACGCTCGGTGGACCATTAGAGAGGATCTATGGGCAGGATGAGATGTTTGATGTCTGGTGGTATCCAAAGCTCGCCGAGGGCGGCATACCAAATGATGATTTAGAAATACAGCTTGTTTGGCTTCAGGCGCTCAGAGATAGGGGCATCGATCTGACAGCACGCGACCTGGCTGACTACTGGCTTGACTGCATACTATATAATCCAGACGAATACGGGCTTCATAAAACAAATTTAAGGAAGGGTCTCCCTCCGCCGGTTTCCGGCTGGTATAATAATTGGTTTAAAGACTGCATGGGCAGCCCAATAAGATCTGAGATCTGGGCATGCATATCTCCAGGCGCCCCAAATGTTGCCGCTAAATACGCCTATCAAGATGCAATATGTGACCACGCTGGAGGCGAGTCGGTTTATGGCGAGATATTTAATGCTGTCCTTGAGTCTGCGGCTTTCGTTATAAACGATAGAGTTAAGCTTGTGGAGTTAGGCTTAACAGCGATACCGGAGAATTCTACAACCGCTAGAGCTATTAAGATCGCATTGGAAGCCTACTTAAAGGGGTTAGATTGGAGAGAGGTCCGTGAGCGCGTTAAAGAATCCGTTTACAGTCCGATAGCCCAGTACTCACCGATAAACCTAGGTTTTCAAACAATCGGTTTACTTTATGGAGAAGATTTTGGGGACGCTATCTGTAAGGCTGTGAATTGTGGATGGGACACCGACTGCACGGGTGCAACGGTTGGAGCAATATGGGGCATAATATGCGGCAGAAAAAATCTTCCTGAAAAATGGATTAAACCCCTAGGCAACACTATAGCTGTAAGCAATGGGATAAAGAATATACGTGTACCAGCAACCATCGATGAATTAACAAGCGAAGTATGCGCATTAGGCGAGAAGGCCCTAAAGCGCTTTAACGCTCAAACTGAGATCTCTGACAATGACGATTTTGGGAATGCAGAGGAGATCCTAAAATCTCTAATTAATGACGTAAAATCTCTTTGGAGTATGCCGCCCAACATGGTTGATTTCAACCTAACAAGCATAAAAGTCTCCGCGATTTACTTAGACGGTCCAGCCGTTCTACCAAATGAACCTAACAGGTTCATCGTTTCCATCGAAAATATGTGCTTAGCTCCAGTTTCCGGCACGCTGAGAATTTCCACCCCATCAGGTTGGATGCTTGAACCAGCAGTTCCATATCAGATAAATTTAAATGCTGGGGAGAAGGCTAACTTTGGATTCTCAGTCACGGCGCCTGTGAAAAACATAAACGCTTCAAATGAATGCTTAATTAAGGTGTTGCTGAATGATAGACCCCGCCTTATTAGCGTTCCCATGGTGTTTGTTGGAGGCTTCCGATGGCTGGTTTCCGAAGTTTTTCGTGAACCGCTCTCCCTAAACTTTCTCTTCCCGCCAGAAAAAGACTTAGAGCTTTATGGGGTTGGTGAGGGATGGAAAATAGTTTCATGGCCTGAAAACTCCCTTAAAGTTGAAGAGTTTTTTAATGAAAGGCCGGGAATAATATATTTGAGGCACTTCATTTATTCACCAAGCGACCGTAGAGTTATAATTGGTGTACCTAATAATGGCCGCATGAAGCTCTGGCTAAACGGTGAATTAATCCATGAGACTATTAAGCCCATTCCTCTAAGGCCCAACTATGGAGGCGACGGATCAAATTATGCTGAGGCGGATCTTAAGAGTGGATGGAACCACCTAATGATTAAAATTATGCGTGGAAGCGGTCCTCTGGAGGCGCACTTTACAATCGCAAGTAGCGAATGGCATAGCGGAATGGCCGATTTAATCCACTGGAGATTCCCATGGGAGAGCGAATGACATTGAAATTTCGCTTCACTTATGCCGAAAGCAAGCAAGTTTATAACTTAATCTTTTAACGATTAATATTTGATGAACGACAAAGTATGCAGAGAGATCATCGAGCATCTAATGAGCATCCCCAATCCTTCAGTGAGGGATGTCAGCTTAGCCAAGACCAGGATTGCTGAGAAGCATAGGTTAAGCCTCATACCTTCAAACTCTGAACTTATACAATGTTTAAGGCCGGAGGAGAGGACGAAGCTCCTTAAAGTTCTACGCAGGAAGGCTGTTAGGGTAATATCGGGGGTTACGATAATAGCTGTTATGGCTAAGCCATGGCCATGCCCGCAGGGGGAGCCATGCGCCTACTGTCCGGGGGGCCCATCATACGGTGTTCCGCAGAGCTACACTGGACGTGAGCCAGCTACAATGCGTGGATTGCAGCATGAGTTTGACCCGTATAGCCAAGTTAGGCATCGGATTGAGCAGCTTGAGGCTATAGGGCACACCGTTGATAAAGTTGAGTTAATTGTTATGGGCGGAACCTTCCCGGCTATGCCAGTGAGCTATCAGGAGAATTTTATTAAAGAATGTTTAGATGCTATCACAGACGTAAGCTCCCGGTCGCTTGATGAAGCTAAGAGGAATGCTGAGGTTAGCAGCATCAGAAATGTTGGAATAACCGTTGAAACCCGCCCAGACTGGTGCAATAAAACCCATGTGGATAGAATGCTGTCCCTAGGCGTAACCCGGGTTGAAATAGGTGTACAAAACATATATGATGACATATATAGCCTAGTGAACAGAGGACATACCGTTAAAGACGTTATTGAGGCCACGCAAATACTTAAGGATTCAGGTTTAAAGGTTGTTTACCACATGATGCCGGGGCTCCCAGGCTCAAATTTCAAGAGGGATCTCGAAGCTTTCAAAACCATCTTCTCAGATCCAAGGTTTAAGCCGGACATGCTTAAAATTTATCCATGCTTGGTTATTAAGGGAACGAAAGTTTATGATTGGTGGGTTAAAGGTCTTTATAGTCCATACACAGCTGAAGAGGCTGCGGAACTAATAGCTGAGGTGAAGAAAATTATCCCGGAATGGATTAGAATTATGCGCGTCCAGAGGGATGTGCCAGCTTACCTTATTGAGGCTGGAGTTAAAAGAAGTAATCTACGTGAAATAGCATTAACTAAGCTTAGGGATGAGGGTGCACGTTGCCGTTGTATAAGATGCCGTGAAGTTGGTCATAGGTGGCTGAGGGATGGCGTTAGGCCAAATCTGGAGAACCTGCGGATTTTAGTGAGGCATTATGAGGCTTCTGGAGGTGAAGAATTCTTTATATCTGCTGAAGATGTTGTAAATGATGTTCTAATCGGCTACTTAAGGCTCAGAATTCCCTCCAATATGGCTCATAGGCCCGAGATAGCTGGTAAAAGGGTTTCAATAATCAGGGAGCTACGGGTTTTAGGATTACTTGTCCCAGTTGGCAGGCGTGCAAGTGATGAATATCAACATAAGGGTTATGGAAAAGCCTTCCTAGAGGAAGCTGAAAGGATAAGCGTTGAGCAGGGCTGCGATAAGATCCTTGTAACCAGTGCTCTTGGGACGAAACGGTATTATATGCGTTTCGGCTACACCTATGACGGCCTATACATGGGCAAAAATCTATCCTAATGAATTGAGCTCCCCCAGATAAAAGGCATGTATATATTAAACCTGTGAAATGTTAATTGAGTGGTGTCCGGCGATGAAAGGCGCAGATAAGTTTGAGAAAATAAGCGAATTAGCTCGCAGACGCGGCTTCTTCTGGCCGTCCTATGAAATATATGGTGGCATAAGCGGCTTCATAAATTGGGGTCCACTAGGCGCAGTGATGAAGAGAAAGATCGAGGATAAGTTTAGAGATATCTTTCTTCGCCGCCTAAACTTTTACGAAATTGAATCGCCAATAATTGCTCCTGAACGTGTATTCAAGGCCTCCGGACATGTGGATCATTTTAAGGAACCCCTGGTTGAATGTTTAAGATGTAGGAGAAAGTTTAGAGCTGACCATCTGCTCCAGGAGTTTGCAAATCTGAGTTCGCAGGAAACCGATAGAATGAGCCTTCAGGAAATTGCCGGCGAAATCGAGCAGCATAACATTAAATGCCCGGAGTGTAATGGCGCCCTCTCAGAGCCAAAATACTTCCTAACGATGTTCCAGACAACTATTGGTCCTTACTCGGAGAACGTTGGCTACGGCCGTCCAGAAGCGGCTCAAGGAATTTTCGTTGAATTTAAACGTCTTTATGAGCAGATTAGGGAGCGCCTACCCATAGGCTTTGCTCAAATTGGGCACGCCCTTAGAAACGAGATTTCACCTAGACAAGGGCCGATAAGACTTAGGGAGTTCACAATTATCGACTTAGAGTTCTTTTTTGATCCGGAGAAACCTCAATGTCCACTCTTAAATGATGTTGCCGATGAGAGCTTAAGGCTTGTCCTCGCGAAGAACAGGCGTAAGGGTGATGAGAAACCGGTTGAATTAACAGTCAAGGAAATAGTGGCTCAAGGCCTCATTAAGGTTGAGTGGCATGTTTTCTTTATGGCTTTAGCTAAGCGGCTTGTCGCTGACTTAGGTATACCTGAAGATAAACAGCGGTTTATAGAGAAACATCCCTGGGAAAGAGCTCATTATTCAGCTCAGGGATTCGACCATGAAGTTTACCTTGATAGATGGGGCTGGGTTGAGGTTGCTGGTTTTAACTACAGGACAGACTATGACTTAAAAGGTCACATAATCGAAAGCGGGGTTGACATGAAGGTCTTTAAACCAGGCGAGAAAGAGATTATACGCGTAGAAATGCAAGTTAAACCTCTAATCGAAAGCATCAGCCAAACTTTTAAAGATAAGGCTCTGAAAGTTGTGGAAGCACTACAAAATATTGATCCGAATGCTCTTGCAGAGGCCCTAGATAAACATGGTTTTTATGAAATAAACGATTTCAGAATAACGTCTGAGCATGTGGAGGTTATTCAAAAAGAGTTTAGAGAAAAAGGTAGACATTTTATTCCACACGTGATAGAACCAAGTTTCGGATCAGACCGCTTGACTTACGCTGCTCTCGAGTACGCTTACACTATTAAGGATGATAGAGTTATTCTTAAATTGCCCAGAGATATCGCGCCGATACAGTTGGCTGTTCTGCCCCTAGTAAGCAGGGACGGATTGCCTGAGAAAGCTAAAGAAGTTTACAGGATCCTAATAGATGAGGGTTTCACCGTCGAATACGATGATTCCGGCTATATTGGCAGAAGATACGCGCGCTTTGATGAAATAGGGGTCCCGCTTTGCATAACGGTGGACTATCAAACCCTCAAAGATGATACAGTGACCATACGTGATAGGGATACGTGGAGGCAGATTAGGGCTAAAATAAAGGGGCTCCCATGGCTCTTACATAACTACTTCCGCTTTAAAGTAAATTTTGATGATTTAGGTTTGCCAGTCCAGAAATAACCTCACTTTCGCCTTATTAGTGTAGGTAGATTTTTAAAGCCTTTTTCTATTCTTTCTTTTAGATGATGATTAGTGAGATTTGAGGCTGAAGACCTTGGTGCTACCGGTTGAAGCTGAGCCGCGTGCTAAAAGAAGAGCTCTAAATCTCTGTCAAGATCATCTCAGAAAAGTGTTGGAGGTCGCCCGGAAAACAATGCAGATGATTGATGCTTTTATCGCCAACGATAGAGGCTCCGTCATGCGCTTATATGAAGAGATACAAAAGCTTAGCGACGAAGTTATGGATTCAAAGAGGGTTATTACGCAGGAACTTGTTGAGATAGGCGCCATACTTTTTAACCGCGAAGACTTCTTAAGGTTTACTTACACAGCGAGCGAGATCGCCGAACTATATAAGGGCGTGTCGTTTAGGGTGCTAGCTATGATTGAGAGAAAATGGGATCTTCCGCAGTCCATTAAGAAAGGTATAGTTGAGCTCTCCGAAGCTGTTTTCAATGCTGTAATGAAACTTAGGGAGGCTGTGCTCACCTTAAGTTATGGTTCACCGCAAATATCTGAGAAAGCGAGGGATGTCGAGGTTGCTGAAAAGCGGGTTGATAATCTTTATCGAAGTCTAGAGATACTGCTTCTTGAGCAGAACATAAATCTATCAACAATGCTTCTTGCAAGAGACATAATTCAGCTTCTCGAAGATACTGCGGATAAAATTGAGGATGTGTCCGATGCTGTAAGGATTCTTGCGCTAGCAATATAATGCGCATGCGCTGAGGGCAGAATTATGACAAAAAAGAAAATTGAGGCGGAATTTATAGAGAATTTTATAGTGGTTTGGGATCCGAAAGAAGGATCAGAGATTTACAGGATGGGTTTTTACGGGAAACCTCTAGGTATACCTAAACCTAAAGACTCGGACTTTAATGTCCCGCTAATACTCGATTTAATGGAGGGACTATACCTGCTGGAGAAGGGTTTGTTAAATATAATTGAGGGGCCTGAAAAAGCCAAAGTCAATCATAAAATTCTCAGAAGCAGAGCTAGAAAAGTCTATGAAGACTTTGATCTTAAATATGCCGTATATAAAGATCTTAGGGAAAAAGGGCTTGTCGTAACCCCAGGCGTCAAGTTCGGATGCGACTTTGCGGTTTATAAGCAAGGTCCAGGCCTAGAGCATGCCCCATACATGGTTTCGGTGAGAAGTAAAGAGGATGAGATAACAGCTACTGAAATAGTTAAGGCCGGGAGGCTCGCAACAACGGTTAGAAAGAGATTCATAGTGGCTATTCCAGATCTAGAAAGAGATAAAATACAATACTTAATTTTTAAATGGTTTAAGGCGTAAAATCATTTTATTCCTCTTGAACCTCTTGAAAAGGGTTTTCATCGAATAGCCGCTTCATCATTCTCAAAGAAATCTGCCTTAAAGAAGTTTTTAGCGCATTTCCGCATAGCAAAATTTTAGGTTGATCAAGCGGTTTCCGTTTTCTCTTTAATTCTCCTTGTCTTTTCCGCTGTCTCCACGATTTTCATGTTTATCTGCACTATGTCTTCGGTTATAATGTT
>JAGTQL010000005.1:0-32727 GCA_018396555.1 Candidatus Bathyarchaeota archaeon
GAGTAGTAAAAGAGAAATTGTTGGCATAGAGAATTTTGATTCACTATCTAAGGGGGATTTTCAGTTCCAGTTGTAACAGCGGATTCCTTCAGGCTCTCATCCGCCTTTATTTTTCTTATTGCTTCAATAATGCCATTTACCCATGCTTCAACAAGTTTTTCGCCCTTTTCTCTAGTTGCCTTCGTCGGATCCCCCACGTACCCCTCCGGGCAATATATGACCCAGTCGAATGGCGTGATGATAGGGGTCTCCTCTAAAGGTTTAGTTTTTGTTTTAGCGATTTTAGCCCGTTCCATCCGGCAGAGGCTTGGATATAAATAAAGCATGAAGCTTGTTTCTATTTCGCAGGCATGACCAATTTCGCTTGTTTCTCTAATTTTGGGCAGAATTTCCCGTTCGAACGCCCAGGGTTCAGCCAGTATATAGAGTGAGTAATCGGTTTTTCTTGTCAGTCTGCTGGTGGCGAAGAGCCTTAAGATATTTGTGTTTCCCCCATGGCCGTTTATTATCAAGATTTTCTTAAAACCGTTTCTAGAGATTTCTTCGCAGATGTTTTCTAAAAAGCTTAGGAGAACATCTTCCCTTATGTTTATGGCCCCTGGAAATTGACGCATGTCTGCCACATAGCTATAGAATAGCGGAGGGAGCACTATGCTTGGCTCCTTTTCAGCAGCCCTTAACGCAACCTCATAGGCTACTAATCCATCAGTTCCAAGGGGAAGATGAGGCCCATGTTTCTCCAGCGAGCCTATTGGAATGACCGCAACGATGTCACCCCTCTTGGCAAGGTCGGACAGTTCATCCGCTGTGAGCTCCTCCCATCTCATAATGATCACTCCCATATTATTTCAAGCCTAGAAATCTAAGCGCGTTTTCACCCATTATCTTGTTGACGACCTCCATTGAGGCGCCTATAACCTGTCTTAAAATAGATGCGTCCCTTGCGATATGGAGTCTTCCATGCTCCAGTCCGCCGGCAACGCAATCTGTGCCGAAAAGCATATGATCTTCCGCTCCGTAGGCTATAAGTTTTTGAAGGGAATCTTTCCTATACATCAATGGGGTGCCAGGTGTTATGTCTATAAACATCTGCATTCTCCTTTCGCTGCCTCCGATCTCTTCAAGGGCCGCTCTAAACCTGCCCCATAGAGCTAAGCATTCGTCAACCCAGGGCCAGCTTATATGCGCTAAGGCGAACCTGAAATTTGGAAAGCTTAGAAGAACCTCATAGTTTACTGGTCTGCAGAATCTTGATGAATCCTTAAAGCCGAACAGTATGCCGGAGTGAAAGATTACTGGAACGCCGAGAGCCTCGATTTTTTCATAGATTGGATACATGAACTCATCATATGGGTACCAGTGGTCTGGGATCATCTTGACGCCCCTGATCTCCCTTGATGAAACTGCCCACTCTAAAATTTGAGCGGCATCTTTCAGCCTCGGCTCAAGCCAGACAAAACCTATGATTCTGTCCGGCGCCTCCCTCTGAAGCCTAGAGATGAACTCCACAGACTCTCTCTGCTTCTCAGATGTCACATCGGAATAACTGAACTCTAAATGCCTAGTTACGCCAGCAACGGTTTTAGGAATTATCCTATCGCTGGGAACCGAAACCGGGTAGGGTGAGAAGATCACCGCCTTATCTATTCCAGCCCTATCCATCCCTTTAATAACAGCATCAACCGTTTCCGAACCCAAACTATGAATATGGCAATCAACAATCCTCATACAGATGCACCTAAAACTATATAAGCTAACATATGATAAAACTTTTGTAGGCTTTCACCCTAGAAACAGGACATTAATTTGACTAGGCACAGAATACGCCGGAATAGTTTAAGAAAAGATAAAAATTATTAAAGACTAAATAAACACAATCTTAAAGATATTGTGAGAAAAAAAGACTTTGGGCGGGCCGGTAGTCTAGCGCGGTTAGGACATCCCTAACTTAGGAACCTAAAGCAGCCCTTACGAGGCTGAGGTCGCCGGTTCAAGTCCGGCCCGGCCCACCAAAATCTTAAGAGAGGCTTGAGATAGGGCTGTTCCCGCTCAGTTTTGATTTGGGGATCATGTAAAAAATAGGCGTTATTTTTATGGAAAAATATAAAGATAAAGAAAACCACATGAAAAGTGAGGTGAAGCATTATGGTAGTTGATGGCGTCTATGAGATTACGATGCAGACCCCGATGGGAGAACATAGGGGTAAATTAACGCTTAAGACGTACGGTAATGTTCTAATGGGCACGAATGAGACCCCGCTGGGCACTATTAGTTTTACAGGCACAGTAGAAGATGATGAGATTCAGTAGGCAGAGCGTTTGGAAACTCCGATGGGCTCGGTAACTATAACCTGTAAGGGCGTTGTAGAGAGGGATAAAATATTAGGGCAAGTAATCACTCCATTTGGCAGCATACCCTTTGAAGGCGAGCGGAAAAGTTGTGAGTAGAAGAAATTGTAAATCCGCGCTTTGCTTTCTAACGCGCTAAAATTATCTATGCAGCCGTTTTTCTTGGAGGTTGTTGTTTTTGGGAAGATTTAGGGTTGTAATAACCGATTCGGATTATGGTTCTCATGAAGTTGAGGAGGAGGTTCTATCCAGTATAGGCGCTGACCTTATTAAGTTTCAATGTAGAACCGAAGATGATGTTATTCGATGCTGCAGCGACGCCGATGGATTACTGAATCAGTACGCTCCGATAACTAGAAGGGTTATTGAGGGTCTTCAAAAGGCGAAGATAATTGTTCGATATGGAGTTGGAGTTGATAACATAGATGTTGATGCGGCCACGGAGAAGGGAATATTTGTTGCAAACGTCATATACGATGTTACTGATGTTGCGGATCATGCCCTTAGCCTAATTTTATCATTGGTTAGGAAAATCGTTTGGGCTGATCGCAATGTTAAGGGGAATAAATGGGATTGGAAAACTGTTCAGCCGATATCTAGGCTGAAGGATAAAATTGTTGGCATAATAGGTTTCGGCAGGATTGGAAGAAAGGTTGCACAGAGACTTAGAGGTTTCGAAGTTAAAATAGTGGCTTACGACCCCTACGTTCCAAGAGAAACATTCAGAGAATATGGTGTCGAAAAGATTGACTTTGAAGCTCTAATCAAGGAATCGGACATAATTACAATTCACATACCGCTCACTAATGAAACGAGACATATGATAGGTGAGAAGGAGCTTAAAAGCATGAAGCGGGAGGCCATCATAGTTAATGTTTCCAGGGGCGGCATAATCGATGAGAAAGCGCTGTGCAAAGCCCTTGAGGAGAGGCGGATAGCAGGAGCAGGCCTAGATGTTCTGGAGGAGGAGCCGCCGGCTAAAGATAATCCGCTGCTGAGGCTGGACAACGTAATAATTACGCCTCACATGGCTTGGTACTCAAACAGGTCGCTGGATGAGATACGTAGAAAAGCCGCTGAAGAAGTTGCCAGAGTTCTAAGCGGTCAGATCCCAGTGAACCTGGTGAATAGAGATGTGCTTAAGAAACTGAACCTTTAATGAAAAATCTCCTATAGGCAAGATATACGTAAAAAGCCACGCCTAAAAGCCCAGTCCATACGCAGAAACTATAGATTTCCAGCGTTAATGCGGGCTCATAAAGCGGATTAAGCATTAATGGATAGAGCGGCTTTATGTCGCCATATAACGGCGAGTCCAGTAGAACATGTAGCACCATGCCGGAGATTCCAGCAACCATGAAAGGTTTAGCTTTTGCCGCCCGTTCCTCTTCTAGTAGGAAAGATTTGAAAAAAATCATGAAAGATCCCCTTTATGAAGAACATTATGCAGCCTAAGGCTAAACCCAGGATTGACGCGGAAAGAAACGTGTGCACATACCCATGCAGTGGATAATGAAGACCAAAGACAAAAACTATGAATGGTTCAACATCCACAATAATGTTTGCCAGGAAAAATGTGGGGGCATGCATACGTTTTCTAAGAGGAAGCCCAAAGCATAGGGCTGGTCCAAGATGAAATGGTGTAAATGGCAGCTTTTAGCCAGCTCCAAGTTTAATATTTTCTTCATCATATTTGTGGCAAATTAGGCTGCGCTTCATTTAGGTTTAGCGCCTCTCCTTTTAGCAAGCAGCAGTGTAAACTCTACGGCGGCGACGGTAGCAGCCACAAATGTTGCTGCCTGAAAAGCCGCTAGCTGATTTTTTAGGCTTTCCGCTTCAGCCTTTAAAGATTCAGTGAGCTTCTTAACTTCCATTTCCAGTTCCCTCATAGCCCTCCACCTCCTTAAGCCCTCGAAGAGTTGTTTAGCATTATATCGGAACATTTGCGTTAAATTCCCGGTTCCAGGGATTGCTCCGGGAAAGTTTGTTAGAACAACATGTTCTGCTCCAACCTCAGAAGCTATTGAAGCCCCAAATTCAGCGCTTATCTGAAGATTATCGATTATTAATGCAGCGCTTTCATTACGCGCTTTATCAATAATGTTTGCTATGTCGCTGGCTGAGAGGGTTTCAGGCGGATCATATGTTGCGACAACTTTAAACCCAATCCACTCAACAAAGGTTTTTTGCCACTTCATGCATATTACGCTGACGCCCTCAACGCCTAAGGATTGGGCTTCTCTTCTTATCTCATCCGCCACAGAATCCGCAGCGTCAAGCATACTTGATACTTTGCTGCTGAAATCCTTTGAGAGCGCCATGCTAAGGTTTCCGCCAATTATTCTTATGCAGCTTTTTGCACCCGCAGGCGTGTTATATGTCCCAGGAACCTTAACTTGCATTAGATCTTCGTTAACAGCAGCCTCAATTAGATCTCCAAGCCAAGGTTTCTCGCCCGGTATGTCATGATAGAATAGTATTTTTGCTTTGCTTAGGGCGTATATGTCGCTTGGCTTCATATCGTAGTCGGTTGGGCAAAGGCTCGGGTTCACTAGGACGATGACGTCCAAATCGTCGCCGGCAATCTCCTTAACTATTGAACCTAGAACATTCGTCGTGCATACTATTATCGGCTTCTCACCTTCTTCAGCGGCTGCAGCTGGCAATATAGCGCTTAAGATTAAGAGCGCTGCCAAAAACATTGTTGCCTCATTAACCTTCATTTCTCCACCTCCTTCTCCTTTTAGGTGAAAGGATGACTGAGACTGCGAATATTAGGGTTGAAATGAGGGCTATGCATGAGCCTATGGGTATGTCGAAAAATAGAGATGCGAAGAAGCCGGCTATACATGATGCGGTCCCGATAATCGGTGAGAGAAAAATAATTTTCCTCATGTCATGCAAATATTGAAGAGCCGATGATGCAGGGTTAAAAAGGAGCGCGTAAACAAGCAATCCGCCTACGAGCTTCAATGATAAGGCCACAGTTATCCCGGCTAGGAAAATCATGAAGTATACGAATATCTTAGTATTTATTCCATCAGCCTCAGCCATCTTCTTATCGAACATTATTGTGAAAAGCTCTTTCCAGAAGAGGTAGATTAGGGCAAGGGTTATGGAGCATAACGCTATCAAGTAAACTAGGTCTCTGTTTGTTATGGACACTATGCTTCCCCAAAGAACGCTTGCAACCTCGCTTGAAAGCCCAATCTGAGGTGAAAACGTTAAGAAGATGAATGCTAAAGCCATGTTGAGCGAGAACGCTATGCTTGTTATTGTGTCGATGGGCAGCCTGGCTTTATCAGCAGCCGGACCTATGAAGACAGCGGTGGCCGCTGAGAAAACTATGGCGGTTAACAGGGGGTCAACGGATAAGGCTACGCCTAAAGCTGCGCCTGCAAATGCGCTATGCGACATTGAATAGCCTATAGTTGAAAGTCTCATTTTCACAACGAATACCCCTATTAAGCCGCCGAGCAAGCCTATGAATACGCAGCCTAAAAGCGCCCTTTGAAAAATCGCATACTCAAGATATATCATCCATTATGCCTCCAGAAACCCGAGAAATTCCATTTTTCAATCAGCGCCAGCGCCTTTCTAGGTTCGCAGTCAGCAATTATCCTACCGCTATTCATGACTATTGTCCTGCTGCATGATTCCGCCATCTGACGCAGATCATGGGTGACTATTATCGTGGTTAAATTATGTTCACTACTTATCTGGGCTATTAATTTAGAAATTTTATCACGTGATTCAGGATCAAGGTTGCTGAACGGTTCATCCAGCAAGAGTATTTTCGGCTCCTTAGCTATGGCTCTGGCAATCATAACTTTCTGCTGCTGTCCACCGGAAAGCTTCCCAATCGGTTTGTTGGCTAAATCTTCGATCTCCAGAAGCCTCATGGCTTCGATCGCTTTCTCTTTATCCTCCTTACTGGGCCTACTTATAACCCCGATCTTACCATATCTGCCCATTAAAACAACATCTAGGGCAGTGTAGGGCTCTCCAGGGTCGACCATAAAGTCCTGCGGCACATAGCCTATTTGACACCTAACCTCCCTTCCATACTTCTGCACGTCTAAGTTTAGAACCGAAATATGCCCCTTAAATATCGGCAGTAAACCATTTATCGTCTCAAGGAGGGTTGTTTTTCCAGCGGCGTTAGGTCCTATAACATAAGCAAACTCGCTCTTCTCAAAAGCAAGATTAACATCCCTAATTGCAGGTCTCTTCTCGCCCTCATACACTGTTGAAACATCCCTAAGTTCGATCACCGATGCCATCCTGCTCAGTCGCCGCTTTAAACGCTTACCATCCATGATGTTACTAAAAAATTATAATGTAACACAAACTTAAAAATTTAACCCCTAAGGGCATGTTCAAGCGCTTCTCACAGCCATCCTAAACCTACCCCTTCCCCCAGCATGCTAGGACCAATATAATAAGCGAGACTGATATAACCATAAAACTTTACTGACCAAACAGCCTAGGGGTTCTCTTAAAATTCTTTACATTTAAAAAAGGTTCTCGGCGCTTCAGTGCACGTGAGAAATGGAGCCCTTAGGTTTTAGGAATTAAAAAATTTTAACTATAACCATACCCCAAATTATCTTTGGTGTCTGAATGCAAGATAAAGCGGGCGTTGTACGTTTTAGCGTTTCACTTCCACCGACACTTGTTGAGGAATTTGACAGCGCCTGGAAGAGCATGAATTATGAGAACCGTTCTAAAGCCGTTCATGACGCCATGCGAACCTTTATAAGCGAATTTAAGTGGACACGCGGGGAAACGGAGCAGATGGCCGGGGCAATACTCATCCTATACTATTTAGATAAGCCCAACCTCCTAGAGAAGATCATGGAAATCCAGCATAAATTCAGAAATATAATATCATCAACGACGCACATACATCTAGAAGAGGATAAATGCCTAGAGATGATTGCAGTTAACGGTAAAGCTGGCGAAATAAGAAATCTAGCGCAGGAGTTAATGGCTAAGAAAGGCGTTAAGCAAGTTAAAATTGCTGTGGTATCGCCCTAACAGAATCCCTCCATATTTCTTCTCCAAGCGGTATATAACGCTTAAATACGACTATTCGTAATTCTATTTTAGAAAAATCGTAAAAAAAGGGCGCGGCATTGCCATCGAAAGTTTCCGATGTAATTGAGGAGTATCTTGAGGTCATCTATAGGCTTCAGGAGCAGAGAGGCTCAGCCAAAACAAGCGACCTAGTTAGGATTTTAAGCGTTGCACCCGGAACCGTAACTAACACTATTGAAAGACTTGAGAAGAATCTTCTGATAACTCATGCGCCTTACAAGGGAGTGCAATTGACGGAGAAGGGATTTAAAATAGCTATGGGCGTCATTAGGAAACATAGGTTACTTGAGTGCCTCCTTGCAGATTTCTTAGGAATCGAATGGTACGAGGCACATGATGCGGCTTGTCAGCTTGAGCATTGGATATCGGAGGAGATTGCGGAAAAAATTGAGGCGGCTCTTGGCTATCCGAAAACCTGTCCGCATGGAAATCCTATTCCAACAGAGCGTGGCGAAATATTTGAGGAGGAAACGCAATCTCTCATCGAACTGAATATTGGAGATGGGGGCATAATTACAAAGATAACTGACGAAGGAAGCCCCCTTCTGCAGTACTTTAGCAGGATTGGCATAAAACCGAAAAAACGCATTGATGTGATTGATAAGGCCCCCTTCAATGGTCCAGTGACTATTAAAGTAGATGGAAGAAGCCAAGCCTTAAGCCGTGATTTAGCCTCGCTTGTGAGGGTTCGCAAAATTTAATGTTGACTTTAGAGGTGGTTGAGATGGAGCTGCCGCTGACGGCTTTGAGAGAAGGTGAAAGCGGGGTAATCACGTCAATAAGAGCCAGTTTTGGATGGGGGAAAGGTGGAGGGTACGGGCTTCAAAAGAGACTTATGGACATGGGTTTAACACCCGGCACAAAAATAACAGTTGTTAAGTCGGCGCCCTTTCACGGACCGATTGAAATTAATGTGAGAGGCTACCGGCTGGCAATCGGCAGAGGGATGGCTGAAAAGATTCTAGTGGAGGTTCAAAAGTGACAGAAAAGAAGCTGAAGATCGCATTAGCGGGAAACGCGAATGTTGGCAAGTCTGTAATATTTAATCAGCTGACTGGTTTGCATCAGCACATTGGAAACTGGCCCGGCAAGACTGTTGAAAAGGCTGAGGGCACTCTTCACTTTAAGGGCTATACCATAGATATTATTGATTTACCAGGCATATACTCGCTGTCAACCTTCTCCCTGGAGGAAATTGTTTCCAGAGAGTATATAGTTGATGAGAAACCAGATCTGGTCATAAATGTTGTAGATGCGTCTGCCCTTGAGAGAAATCTTTTCTTCACCCTACAGTTAATGGAGCTTGAAACCCCGCTTATTATAGCCCTAAATCAAATTGATATGGCTGAGAAGAAAGGGATAAAAATAGACCTTAAAAGGCTTGGAGAAAAACTTGGAGTGAGCGTTGTCCCGACAATCGCCATAAAAGGGAAAGGAATATACGAGCTGCTTGAAAAAGCCGTTGAAGTCATTGAGAAAGGCGCAGCGAAGCCTTCGGCGATAAGTTATGGTGAAGAAATCGAAGAAAGAATTCGCCGGCTCACGGAGGCGCTAGGAAAAATACGGCTTAAGTATCCAGCTAGATGGACGGCGATAAAACTTCTAGAGGGCGATGAGCAAGTTAAGAAGGAAATATACGATTTAAGCCCTGAGATTCTGCAGGTGGCTGAAAACCTCGCTAGGGAAATTGAGGAGATTCACGGTCATCCCTGCCCAACAGTGGTCGTATCTGAACGTTACGAGGTTGCTGGCAAAATTGCGAGGGAAGTTCAGCAGATTCTGCCAAGGATAAAGCCCCAGTTAGGCGAAAGACTGCATGAAGTGACAATACATAATATTCTAGGTTATCCAATAATGATTTTGATTTTTCTTGGAATTTTTAACGTAATCTTCATGCTGGGAGGTTACATGTCGGAAATTCTCAATGGTCTGCTCTATGGGTATGAACCGCTTTTTGAAAATCTTTTTGGATTAAACCCGCTTAAGGAGATAATTTGGGGCGGGATTATGGAGGGTGTAATAGCCAACATTACCATCGCCCTGCCGTATATAATTCCATTTTACCTAATTTTATATGTTCTTGAAGATTCCGGCTACCTTGCCCGGGCGGCCTTTCTAACAGACACCTTAATGCATAAAATGGGCTTACATGGTAAAGCCTTCATCCCCCTGATGCTTGGTTACGGATGTAATGTTCCCGCATGTTTAGGATGCAGAATAATGGAGACGGAAAGAGAGAGGCTTCTCGCCGGCTTCGTTGTCACATTAATACCGTGCGCTGCAAGAACAACTGTAATACTTGGGCTTGTTGGAAGCTTTCTCGGGCTGCACTGGGCATTAACGCTGTACGCCATTAATCTTATAATAGTTTTCCTGCTGGGGAAGCTAGCGTTTAAAGTTCTTCCCGGGGAGCCAACGGCTTTAATAATGGAGATGCCGGATTATAGGCTTCCACATTTTAAAACCGTAATTAAGCAAACATGGTTTAGGCTTGAGGAATTTCTTAAAATATCCTTCCCACTAATAATTTTAAGCGGACTAATAATTAAGTTCATGGAAATCTTTAATCTTTTAGAGCCAATTTCAAGATTTCTAAGTCCTGTAACAGTCACTTGGCTTGGGCTGCCGGAAATCACCGGTGTAACATTAATATTCGGGATATTAAGAAAGGAGCTTACGCTGGTAATTCTTGCAACGTTACTTGGAACAACAAATTTTCAAGAGGCCTTAACGCCGCTACAAATGTTCGTCTTCACTTTAGTGGTGATGCTTTATGTGCCATGCGTCGCAACCATAGCGGCATGCATAAAAGAGTTTGGATGGAAAAAAGCCGCAATAATATCTTTGCTTGAGATAATACTCACGATCAGCGTGGGCGGATTAGCCTATAGAATTTTAGCGATATTAAATTTATTAGAGCATTAAATAACGGAAATTTAAGTTTGTAGCGCTTGCGGTGCAGATGTAAACAGCGATTGTTCGCATGATTTAGTTATGAGCGAGGCAAAAAACGACGATAGTAAGCTGATGTAGTTTGAGAACCCAGATTATAAAATGCACATTATTGAGGGTTCCCTTTTTCATCCTCGCAGTCTCACTGTAGCAGACTTAAATCTATTAAAACAAGGCTTCACGCTTGAAACGTTCCGCTCAAGTTCTAGTTTTAGGATAGAAAAAGTTAATTACTATAAGCATGTTATATCCTTCTTTGGGTGAGATAAACGTATCCACCATGCGAATCAATTGGGCGGCGAATAATTCCAATATTGAGATCCTATATCGCTAGGGAACTTATTGAAAAGCATAGGCTTACACAAGTTGAGGTTGCAGAGAAGCTTGGAACCACACAAGCGGCTATAAGCCAATATCTCCGTTTAAAGCGTGGGCATAAAGGCTTAACACAGTTTGAGAACATGTTGCCCGTAATTCAGGAAGCGGCGAGAGAAATTGCGGATAAAATAGCGAGTGAAAATGTAAGCTCGGAGGAAATAATGCTGAAAATCTGCGAACTATGCCTATCTATGCGAGGCAAACCTCTAAAAAATAAAAGATAAAAATATCGTTCCACAAAAAAGGTTAAATTAAAGGGCTTCAGAATATTGTAAGCCAAAAATACAATTTGGAAATAGTTGGAAATGAAAAAGAAGGGGATGATTTATATGAGCGTGAAAATGAAGGAAATTGAGGAGCATATAATAACTAGGGCAATAATACAGAAAGCCATGGAAGACTGGATGAATATCGCTGAAACAGACGTAGTGGTGGTTGGCGCCGGGCCATCGGGGTTAACCGCTGCCATGTACATGGCGAAAGCCGGGCTAAAAACAGTTGTATTCGAAAGGAGACTTTCCTTCGGAGGTGGGATTGGAGGCGGCGGAATGCAGCTCCATAAAATCGTTGTTGAATCGCCGGCTGATAGAATTCTCAAAGAGGCCGGTTGTAGATTAGAGCAGCTGGAAGAGGGATTATTTATTGCTGACGCAGCCGATTTGATGGCTAAATTAGCGTCCAAAGCCATCGATGCTGGAGCAAAGATAATTTTGGGCGTAACCGTTGACGACCTAATTTATAGGGAGGAGCCGCCTAAAATCGTCGGCGTGGTGGTTCAGTGGACATCGGTTGTAATGGCTGGACTACATGTTGATCCACTTGGGATCAAGGCAAAGGCTGTTGTAGACTGCACGGGACACGATGCAGAAGTTCTATCAGTTGCCTCCAGAAAAATTCCAGAGCTGAACATAGCTATCAGAGGTGAGAAGTCAATGTGGTCGTCGAATGCTGAGAGGTTAACTGTTGAGGGCACAAGAGAGGTTTGTCCAGGCCTATTCGTCGCCGGCATGGCTGTTGCAGCAATAGATCAAACCCCGCGTATGGGTCCAATATTTGGGGGAATGCTGCTGAGCGGAGCTAAGGTGGCTCAGCTCGTAATAGACAGCATTCTGGGAGATAGGGGGTCAAAGATTACGTAATTTAAATTTTACGTTTTTCGTAATTATTTATCGATTTAAGTAAAATTTATATACATGCTCTCTTAATCATAGGAGACTAGGTAAGATCGGCAGATAAAATCTGAAGAGGATAAATAATAAGCGGATTTAAGGATCCTTCAGAGAGGAGGATAGAATTAGAGAAATGCAGAGGATAAACATATACCTAGAAGCGCTAAAGCACAGAATGAATTGGGATAACTTCGAGAAGCTACGTGCAATACCTAATCCCAAAGTCCACCAGTTCGTTGCTGAAGCTGCTGAGCTCTGCAATCCCAAAGACATCTTTATCTGCAGCGACATGCCTGATGAGATTGCGCATATCAAGCATATGGCGATTGCCAGCGGTGAGGAGTGCGCTGCCTTAGCGATACCTGGACACACTTATCATTTCGATGGATACTATGATCAAGGGCGAGATCGTGAGATAACAAAGTTTCTTGTTCCTAAGGGAAATTCTCTAA
This sequence comes from Candidatus Bathyarchaeota archaeon, assembly GCA_018396555.1. Taxonomy (GTDB): domain Archaea; phylum Thermoproteota; class Bathyarchaeia; order Bathyarchaeales; family DTEX01; genus DTEX01. The sequence continues at coordinate 12,401 of JAGTQL010000005.1, forward strand.
GCCCAGCTCTAAAGCAGATCGATAGGGATGAGGGGTTAAACGAGATTTTGAATCTGCTTAGGGGTTCGATGGCTGGGCGTACGATGATAGTGAGGTTCCTAATTCTGGGCCCAGCCAACTCCATATTCACGATTCCATGCATGGAGTGCACGGACTCTTGGTATGTAGCCCATTCTGTAAGCCTACTTTATAGAAGCGGCTATGAGACTTTTCTCAATATGAGCGTGGACACCGACTTCTTTAAGACTTTACATTCGGCTGGAAGGATGAATGAGAGGATGATAAGCATTGATCATGACAAGAAGCGCATCTACATTGATTACTTGACAAACACTGTCTATAGCGTTAACACACAATACGCTGGCAACTCCATAGGCTTCAAGAAGCTCGCGCTGCGCCTGGCAATTTGCAAGGCCTATCGGGAGGGTTGGCTTGCAGAGCACTTTATGATAATGGGCGTTCATGGTCCAGGCTATAGGAAAACCTATATTGGGGGGGCCTTTCCAAGCGCATGTGGTAAAACCTCAACGGCTATGCTTCCGGGGGAAACAATACTTGCCGACGACATCGCCTATGTACGCAATATCGATGGGGTCTGCCGGGCAGTAAATGCTGAAGCCGGAATCTTCGGCATTCTTCAAAACATTAACCCGATGGATGATCCGCTAATTTATAATTTGCTTAATAGCCCAAACGAGATAATATTCTCAAACGCCCTGATTAAAGATGCTAAGCCATGGTGGCTCGGCATGGGATGCAACCTTCCAGATGAGGGAGTAAATTTCTCTGGAAGATGGTTTAAAGGTAAGGTGGGATTAAATGGTAAAGAGATACCTCCAGCAAGTGAGAACGCCCGCTACACGATATCCCTCAAGGCATTGCCAAACTGCGATCCGGAATTAGATAATCCTTTAGGAGTTGAGTTGGGCGCCATAATATATGGGGGCCGCGATTATAGGGCTTACGTGCCCATACAGCAGGCTTTCAGCTGGGAACACGGGATAATCGCTTATGGAGCTTCGTTGGAGACTGAGACGACTTTCGCCATAACCGAGGAGAAGGGCAAATATGAGATAAACGTGATGAGCATACAAGACTTTGTTTCTATACCTCTGCGCCAATATATAAAGCATTATCTGGAGTTTGGTAAGCGCCTTAAGAAGCCGCCATTAATCTTCGGAGCAAACTACTTTCTGCGCGACTTAAAAACTGGTGAGTTCCTAAATGACCGCAGAGATAAGCATGTCTGGGCGAAGTGGATAGAGCTCCGCGTGCATAATGACGTGGGCGCCGTAAAGACTCCAACAGGTCTAATCCCAAAATATGAGGATCTGACCAAACTATTTAGGCAGGTGCTGAATAAGGATTATGCAAAGGAGGATTACGTGAGGCAGTTCACTATACGCGTTCCAGAAAATCTGCGGAAGATTAAGCGGGTGAAGGAGTTTTGGACAACTCAGGTTTTAGACACGCCAGCGGAGCTCCTTCAAATATTGGATGAACAAGCCGAGCGCTTAATTAAGGCTAGGGAGCGCTTCGGAGACTATATACCGCCAGATAGATTTAAGGAAGATTGTTAGTTAAAGTAAAACTTTAATCCTCCTTCCACCATTATTTTAGTTGGGATGTTTAAGGATGAGCAGGCTAATCTTCACATTGATGCTTAATGAAGTTTTAAATAGAAACGGAATCAGAATTAGCCTTAGCGAATCCGAGAAAGACCGCCTCTATATGGAGATGCTAAACTATTTTGGGCTGGCTGGCGGGCTGAATGTTTGTGAAGCGCTTGAAAGCGCATGGCAAGATCCATATAATAGAGAAAGGATTGAGGAATTTATTGTTGCCTGGCTTAAAAGAAAGATGAAGAAAAATGTGCTGGGTGAATCCGCAACCGGGATCATTTAGCAAAATGAAATTGATGTTAAATCTTTTTCATCTTTAAACACTGTTCTAATCTATAGTTTAATATTCCTCATATTATTATAGAAGAAGTGCGCTTGTAGCCCTGGTGAAAAGGTTGAAGATCAAAAGCATGCTAAATAGAATCTTGGCTGGGATCTTGGCCTTATTTAACATCGTGCCCTCAATAACGGTAATTTTTAATCCGCTGTTTTTCATAATGTTTTTCCCATTCGGCGCCTATTTTATTCTCACGTATCCCTGGACTGTTCTGAAAGATATACCTGATCCATTCCATCCTGGTGAAAGCCTATATTGGCTGACTTACATTTTTCGGGTAGAAGACAATATTTTTCTTCCATCGCTTTTCGGATGGGGAATTTTAGACTTTTCCCTTTTAGTTGCCGGCTTACTCATATTCATTATAGCGTTCGTCACATGGTTAAAAAACCTGAAGAAGGGTTTAATCACCCATGGAATTTATAGGGTTGTTAGACACCCGCAATATTTAGGAATAATTATTTTGACGCTTGGGGTATCAATTAGATCCCTAAGGCCTGCCTCACTTATAGCATGGTTAACTCTCTTATTTGGCTATCTGATATTAGCGAGTCTGGAGGAGAGAACCTTACTTAAAACTTACAGTGAGGAATACGGTGGATACTGTGGGAAAGTGCCCTTTATGATCCCATTCCTGAGATTAAAGGTTCCTAAATGGCTGTCCCCTGAAAGACCTTATAGATATTTTCTGCTCCTAGTACTTTGCATGTCTTCTATAACAGTCCTGTTAATCTCGGCAAGAAATATGGTGGTTGCACTAAGGGCGGTTTTCTCCTGACAGTTAATATCTTCTCTGTGGCGACCTCACTCAATTATGCGGCGTAAGCTCACTGAAGCCAGAGTGAACATCGTAATGTTGAAAATTGCTATTGCAATCAGATCTATTAGAAGATTTGAGAGGTTTCCTGTTATCAGTAGCCCTCTTACGGCGTCAACAACATAGCTTAGGGGGTTATATGCTGAGAATTCCCTAAGTATTGACGGCATCATCTGAAGCGGATATAAGGCGTTACTTGCAAAGAAGAGAGGCATAGTGATTGCTTGACCTATCCCCATAAATCTTTCTCTGGTCTTCATAAAGGAAGCTATAAGAATCGAGGTTGCTGCGAACCCTCCGGAAGCAAAAAATATTACTATAAGGGCTAGAAGGAAATAGGCTGGATTTGGCACGAACCTTACGCCGATAGCGAAGGCTATTGGCAAGATTATTAAGGCCTGAAATATTGCCCTCACGCCTGAAGCCATGGATCTTCCCACCACAACGGAATATCTAGGCGCTGATGTAACAAGCAGTTTCTTCAGAATGCCTGAGTCCCGCTCCCATACCATTGTTAACCCGTAGAGTATGCTGACGAAGGTTGTTGTTTGTATCATAACGCCTGGTGTGATGAAATCCGTATATGGAACTCCGCCTGTTGGTATAGCTCTAGCGCTGCCCATTACTGGACCATATATTGTCATCCAAAGGATCGGCTGAATTGCCCTCGAATATATTTCCGTCCTGTCATGCCACAACCTTCTCATTTCAAGTTCGATCATAACCAGCATATTTTTCAGGGCTTTTAGCATTCTCATCCCCTCCTAATCATACGTCTAGTATGCACCACATCGCTGATTCTGCCTTTTTCTTCAAACCTCATTCCAGCGTGCTTTAGGAAAACATCGTCTAGAGTGGGCTTAGATATTGAAACTTTGCTCACAGGCATTTTTTCATTTCTTAGAATGTCCATAATGTAGGGTAATGAATCCTCCGCATTATAAACAAGTATGCTTATGCTCGTATCGTCGATAGATATGTCTTTCACAAAATGCAGTTTCTGTATCTCTTCAAGCATTTCAGCGTTAATAGGGGTTTTTTCCACAGTGAATGTTATGAGTTCGCCGCCTAAAGAATGCCTAAGGCCCTCGCTTGTGCCCCTTGCCACTATTTTTCCTTGGCTAATGATAGCTATCTCATCCGCATATAAGTCAGCCTCATCCATATAGTGCGTATTGAAAAATATTGTTACCTCATAATCATTTTTGAAAACATTAAGCCTCTCCCATACAGCCTTTCTGGCCGCGGGATCTAAGCCAATAGTGGGCTCATCTAAAAACATAATTCTCGGTTTAATAAGCATGGCGCATGCTATTTCAAGTCTCCTTATCATCCCGCCGGAATACGTTCTAACCAGATCATCTTTAACTTTAATTAGACCCATATTTTCCAACGCTTCATGGATCAGTTTTTCTCTTTCATGATGCGGTATGTCAAAAATTTTTGCGTATACTAAAAGGTTCTCGTAGCCGCTAATATCCGTCCAAACGCTCATTTCTTGCGGAATATAGCTTATCAGTTCTCTAACCTTACTTCCTTCATTAACCACATTAAGTCCGAAAACGTAGGCTTCTCCCGATGTGGGCTTAATTTGCGTTGTCAGAATTCTCATCAGCGTTGTCTTTCCAGCGCCATTGGGCCCCAGCAATGCGAAGGATTTGCCGGCCTCAACGGTTAAGTTAACCCCATCTAAGGCTCTTACTTTCCCATTATAGACTTTAACAAGCTCATTAATCTGAACGGCAAGATCCATTAGATGCTGCCTCTGAAGGTAATAATTAACATTTTTACAAGCCCAAAAACTTTTTGGAAAAATAATAAAAATTCCGCTCATATAAAGGAGACGGTACATAGCTTCTAAATTACATTCTTCTTCATGATTTCTGTTCCGGCAGAGCACGTTTTGGTCTTATTTTAGAGGAATTGTGGAATGGAAAAGACCATGTATCATCAGCTTAGTATGAGCGAAAAATTCTATTTAATGGAAGAGGCTAATGAAGCGCAGTTTTTCTGATTTATATCTCGTCTATTTTTACTTCCCTATTCAACCTGGCTGATTTATAAGCCATTTCAATTATCTGCATAACTTTTAAGCCGTCTTCGCCCGGGGTTTTTGGAGGCTTATCCTCTAAGCATGCCCTAGCAAAATCCTCGATTAGGAGACTTTGAATTAACCCCCAATCAATGGATAAATCGTAGGATAAGGCCATGCCTCTGCCATCCTTCTCGGTGAAATAGGTGAATGGGCTAGGCCTGTTAAGCATCAGCCCGCCTTTAGAACCAAATATAAGTACCTCTTGATAGGGGTTGAGGTTTGCTGCCCACGTTGTCTCGAAAGATGAGGCTAAGCCGTCCTTAAATCTAACGAAAACTGATGAGTGCTCCTCCACATCATATTTTGCTTCCATCTTAAGTCTTCCACCAACACCTCTAAATATAATAGCGCTTACAGAGAGTGGTTTTAAATCTTCAAGCAGATACAACATGAGATCAATGTCATAGCAACCGATATCCATCAGCGCGCCTCCGCCAGCCTTAGATGAATCTAAAAACCATTTAGATTCTTTCAATATATCTATGCCGGGTCGCCCCCTCCGTCGGATACTGGTGAACCTTGTATAGTAGACTCGGCCTAACTTGCCGCCGGAAATATATTCTTTAGCCATTTCAGCATGAGGCATTAACCTTGATCTGGCGCTGCAGATGCCAAGTTTCACACCGGCCTTGTTGCATGCCTCAACCATTTTAGCAGCCTCTTTAGAATTCATAGCCATGGGTTTCTCGCATAAGACATGTTTGCCAGCTGAAGCTGCGTTGCAAGCTATTTCAGCATGATTGAATGGGGGAGTTGATACAACAACGGCGTCTAGGTCTTTTAAGGCTAAAAGTTCATGGTAGTCGGTGAAGCATTTCTCAATCTTGAACCTTTCTGCAGCCGATTTAAGGGCTTCCTCGTTTATATCAGCTATTGCTATTACCCTAGCGTTCTTCTGGTTAATTGATGCTTGAAGATGGGATCTGCCGATGACGCCGACTCCGATAATGCCGAGATTTAAAATTTTGTTCATTTACACCACCTATTTGAGGATTATGCTCTTAACGCTTTTATAATTATGAGGACTACAAATAAATATTCTTTTATAAGAAATTATTTTTAGGTGAAATATATGGCGAGGATAAAAATCGCTCTGCAATTATGGTCTGTTCGTGAGGATTGCGCACGCGATTTGAAGGGAACTCTTGAGGCTGTAGCCAAAATGGGTTATGAAGGCGTGGAGTTTGCTGGATATTACGGTCGAACCGCCGATGAGTTGAAAAAGATGCTTGAAGATTTAGGTCTCGAAGTGGCTGGAACACATACAGGCATAGACACGCTTATCGGTGAAAAACTGAAGGAGACGATAGAGTTTAACCGCATATTGGGCAATAAGTATCTTATAGTGCCATGGCTACCTGAAGAGATGCGGGCCTCCAAGTCAGCGTGGCTTAAAACCGCTGAATTGATGAATGAAATCGCTGATAAACTTAAGCCCGAAGGAATGCGCATAGGATATCACAATCATGCAATCGAGTTTAAACCGATAAACGGGGAGATTCCCTGGTATATATTCTTTGATGCAGCCAAGCCGGAAGTAATAATGCAGCTGGACACTGGGAATGCGATGCATGGAGGAGTGAGCCCGGAGGATGTATTAAATATTATTAGGCGCTATCCTGGGCGAAGTGTAACAGTGCACCTTAAAGAGTATTCCTCAGAAAATGAAAACGCATTGATCGGAGAGGGCGAAATGAAATGGAAGGAAGTCTTAAAGCTTTGTGAAATCATAGGTGGCACAGAATGGTACATCATTGAGCAGGAGACATACGCTTATCCACCATTAGAATGCGTAAAAAGATGCATAGAGAATCTAAAGGCAATAATGCAATAACAATGTAATATCCACTTAAATCAATCATCCATATTTTTATCTCTGAAAATCATCGCCTTGCAGTTTAATTCTTTATTACTTAATCTCGCCTCTACTTTTATGCCCATCCTCCCATAATAGGATTAGGATAATGAACCTAGTAAGCTATGGGACTGGGATGAATAGGATACTAGGTTCGGGTAGTCTAAAAGGAAAGTAAAATCTGCCAAATAAACAGATATCCGAACGACTCGATCTCCTCCCAGATTCTCTTAAAAATACTTTCGTCGCCAGAGATTCGCGGTAATTCTTTACGCTTCTCCTCCCAGGGAATACATATGCCTGGTTTAACCCTTGATTTTGAAGAGTACGGTGCGCTGCTACTTTTATTCTCATTTTCATCAGGAGAAATTTTGGTTTCTGAACCTTGAGATTGTTCTAGAGGATACTTACCATATTTACGTGTGAATTCAGTCATCGCTTTAATATTCTCAGTTTTTGCATCATTTTGAATGATAGCTGACGCGTCCATTATGTATCCGCCCTCTGAGGCCAAGCTATCAATTACCTTCTGGCAGTAGCGGCGCACTTCTTCAGGGGTTCCAAGGGAAAGTAACCAATTAGGCACTCCCCCACTTAGGCAGAATTTATCTTTTAATTTCTTACGCGCCTCAGGAATATCGGTTTTATCTAAATGGAAGATTATGCTGCCCTCGGGCAGCTCGGCGAATCTATCAAGATGCGGAGTCCAGTCTCCCTCAGCGTAGAAAAGCACTTGATGCCCGTGGCTCCAGATTTCTTCAATGATGGGCCTTAGAGTGCGCCAATGAATATTGTTAAAATGATTCATGCTTATGAAGGGCACATAACTTCTATGCATCCAAAAAGCTACGGGCAGCTTCTTTTCCGGGTCAGCGGTCATGAGCGCAACCTTAGTTAGGTGAGGAGCGAGAGATTCGCAGGCTTCAAGAACCTTCCCAGGCTGCTTATGTAGGTCCCTAATTAAACCCATATATCCACGTAGCTTATCAGCAATTATGTCAAGCGGTGCCTTAAGAATCCCAGATATGGCTGATACCATTCCCGCCTCCCGCCTCATCCTCTCAACTTGCAGCCCCAAAGCGTTAAAGTAGTCATTCATGGCCATAGCGCCTTTTACAAGAGCAAGCTTGCTCCGATATGAGGTTAACTCCTCGGCCTTTATCTCGCTTGAGACCCGCGGGAGCCAAACATTGTATAAAAACGACGTTGGATCATCTATAAGCAGATCATACTCGTCCGGTTTCATGAACGCCCCTTCCTCAGGTGGCTCAAGATATTGAAATGGGGTATCTGGAGGTATGTCAATGCCGGGAACAGCGTAGTATTTCAGGCCGAGAGCTTGCGTAAGACCTGTCCATACATAAACCATGCTGGGCACCATCGCATCCCAATCAAAATCTACGGCGCATCTAAGCACCGCTTCAAAAGCCTTTCTATAATCATGCGTCACCTCTTGGCATGTGTAACCCGCATACTTCGCAGTAAATTCAGCAACGAACGGGCGGATCGGAATGGAATCCGGCTTTTCATTACGCATAGCGGTTAAATAGCGTTTTAACCGCTCCTGATAAAGACGCTCCATTTCATCCATCTCTCTCACTCCTGATTTTAAATCCGTTAATTTTATGGTTTAATCTAAATTTTTTATTTGTTGTTTTCAGTTTATGTATTGAAAGTCTGTTGATGAGAAGCTTGTTGGAAGCGGTGTGCTTGTTCGTCCAGGATCATTGAATTGATAGGTATGTTGCGGTGGAGAACAGCATCCTTCAACCTTTATTTGCAATTCAGGAGATGCTGTAAAATTTGAGGCGGATTCAAGCGATAAAAAATTAGAAAATGAAAAATTGGGTTATTTAAAGTGCTTAGCCATCTCTTCATTTTCTGGAAGCGATAGTAGGTTGTTTATCACTTCTTCTACTTGTTTTGTGGATTTTGTCCTTGTGTCCATTATTAACCAGTCGAAGAGTAGGTCTCTGCCCCCCTCTAGGAAAGCCTCCAGCGCCCACTCCATCCTCATCATTCTCGGATAGATGGAGTAATTCATTATGCGCTTAGGTAACCCCTTCACGGATATCCTATGAACACCTTTACCGTCCACTTCAGCTGGAATCTCGACAGCCACATCATCGGGGATGCCGCTGATTACACCTTTATTCAGCACATTCACTTGATATGTGCCCTTCTTATCGTTCGCCATGGAACTAATTATTGGCACAACGGATTCCTGGCTCATTTTTGGAGGTAGAAGCTTTGTTAACCGCGTTTTAGTGTCGCGTATGGCTTCAATAGCCCGGTTAAGCCATTTCTCATGATTATCTAAGTATATTTTCCAGCCGATTTCCGAGTCTGGCCCGCCGGTTGGACCAAACCAGTTCTTTTTGGTCCTTAAGTTCCAGTGATACTTCCATGTGCCCTCCCTTACCGAGTCTCCTACCGGAAATAGCCCATACGTCTTATACATGTCTATTGCCGCAGGAGACATTTGTATGTCAAAGGGGTTCTTCTGTCTTCTCCGCCACCTCTTCCAGTATTTCTCAACTTCTTTCTTGATCCACTCGTCCAGAAGCGGATAGGCATCTTTATCTTCATAGAGGAACTTGGTTAACCAAATTAGGTGATTGAAACCTATCGCTTCAAAGTTAACCTTTTTCACGTTTAAACCTAAAGCCTCCGCTATTTCTTGGTATCCCAGATGCCCATGGCATAGACCTATCACGTTAACCTTAGTTTCCCTTGAGAGAAGGGTTGTGCCCTCGAAAACCGGGTTTGCTAGTAGGAGTAGCCACGCGTTTGGGCTTAAGTCCTCTATCTCTCTCGCTATCTTCATCATCAGTTTAAATTGGTAATAGCCCCAAATGGTATGATAATCTGAAACCATGTTCCATTCTACGCTGTTGATTCCCCTATAGTATCCATGTTTTTCAGAGATAGCTCTCATCTTCTCATAGTATTGATGTCCTCCAGCCATAGCCGTATTTATTACGAAATCGGCGTCTTTCACTGCCTCACGTGAGTCTAAGGTTTTCTCAAATTTTAAGTCAGCCTTAACCTCGGAAGAGTATCTTTTCGCAAACATGTATATGTAGTCTAAGCGCTCCTCATTTATGTCCATAAGTGCAATAGTGCTGCCCCATAGCTCTTTTGTTAAAGAGAGGTCGCGCACTAAAGTTGCAGACCACGCGATGCTTCCAGCGCCTATTACGCCTATCTTAACTTTAACCATGAAGAGCCTCCGAATATCATATTATGCTATGCCTTGTTCAATCTGAATCATTTATTCTTATTTGTTAAAAAGATTTTGCCCAAAAAACGGTGAAAAACAAAACACGATTAGGGAGTAATCAGTAACTCGCAAATTTTTAATAAATAGTCATTCATATCACTTATTGCTTGAGAGGTGTAAATTTATGTCTGAAATTGAGGATAAAATTAATGAATTGATAGAGGAGCTAAGCCGATACAAATATTTCTCACGCGAAGTCGGAGAAGCCATAGAGAATTTTGAAAAACTTAAAGAACAAATAAAAAATTTAACTAAGGAAAACATCGATGATATCATAAGTGGGGTGGAAGAGGGCTACAGAAGTAGCTTACCTTACTCCGGATTTATTCCTAAGACCGTGGCAAACTTAAAGTTCATTAAAGAATGGCTTAAAAACAAAAGGGCTGAAGTCTAAAATATTAAAGAAAATTATGAATCTGTCATTCAGCGGATTGAGGTATAAAAGGGTGAAAGCGGAGAAGGGTCGAGAAGGAATGTAACCCTAGCTCTAGCAACATTCTCAAACCAACGCCAACATCAACATCCTCGAGCAGATAGCCCAACTAACCAGTGCCCACTAAAAAATAAAATGAACTCTTATGCTTAAAGAACCCGAGAGATGGTGGGCCGGGCCGGATTCGAACCGGCGATCTTCGCCGATCTCTATGGCTTAGCATTTTTATTGGTGTCTGCATAGGGCGGATTTTTCACCATTTGTGAGGGCGACGTCCTAACCAGCTAGACTACCGGCCCGCTTTTCATGTAGAATATTTGTTTAGTTTCTCTTATATTTTTAGTTTAGTATAGCGTTTAGCCTATAGTGTTGCTGCCTTCGTCGCTTTCTCGTTTTTATGCTTCCCAAGGTTAATAGCGTTATGATCCAAAGGGCTGCGCTGATGTAGGCTAGGTTTATTCTCCACCTGCTGAGTTCACGTTCAATTGTTGAGAATAGTTGAAAGTTTCCATGTTCAGCCGCTGGTTTAAATGGGTAACAGACATCTTCAATTTTCTCTCCTTTAATCTCAATTTCATGTAAATCGTTTGTTCCAAGCCCTAGCTGGTTGGCGAGACGTAGAGTTGGCACCTTCTCTGGGTCAAAGCCCATTATTGCGGATGCAACAGTGTCAGTTGCAACCGGATCGGCCCCAACTATTAACAGGCCAAGTTTTACCGGGTCGCCTTCATGCGGTCCTTGTCCTTCCATTGCGGTTCTGCCATCGATTATTGCAAGGTCGATTTTTCTGGCTCTGCATAGGTCAACTATTACGCCCGCCATATACTGATCACCCTTTTCTTCTGCCTTTTCATGCAGAATCCATTTTGTTGGGCTGGGTGGATATCCATATATTGAACCGGGAGCTATTCCTATGAGGTTCTTCATTGTTAATGTTACAACGGCTTGACTGTGAGTTTTCATGCATGCTAAAGATATGAAGACATCAGCCTCCATAACTATGCGGTTAAATAGGAAACTATTGAAGATAACACCCCCTCCTGGAACAGATACGTTAATCATTTCGCCGTAATTTAGGTCAACAAGTATGGCCCCGGTCCTCTGGGCAACCGGCAAGTAGCCTAAAGACTTAAAGTTTTCAAGTGTGTTGCCCTCGCCGCTTCCATCCGCTATCCAGATTACAGATGGATTTTTACGTTTTATAATGTTGATTAATGCTTCAACTATGGCTGGATCCGTTGTATCCGGCGGCTCCTGATTTCTAACAATGTTTGGTTTGATGAGAACCTTCGACCGCGGCGGTATATAATAGTCGATTCCGCCTATAAAATTGATGGCTTCTCTCAAAGATTCTTCAAGGGAGCCGCCGTTAACGCGTATCAATGAAACCGTTGTTTTTCTCCCTGTTGATGCTACCCGCTCACTTAACACTGCCCCAGGATTAATAATTATGTTAGCGTAAACCGCCAAGACCGAAACTACCAGTGATAAGGATGCTAGGAAAACGGATAAGACCTTTCTGCCGGAAATCCTTTGAGCGCGAGACGATATTTTCAGGAGCTTTTTAAGAAAAATAAATACCGGCATGAGAAGCGGATATATTAGAAGGTGGAAACTTATGGTCGCAGAGGCTCTTTGACATGGATAGGTGATGCGTGAAGGTTTGGTTCCGGTTCTGAAGAGAAGCCATAAAAGGCTTACAAACCCTAAAAAATATGGGTTTCTCATCAGATTTTTCAGGAATCTTTTAACTCTATTCAAGATTTCTCCACTCTTTTTTGAAGGAGAAGGAAGATAAATACTTATGGGGAAAACAAGCGCCATCTGCATATGGCTGATTCACTAGGTTTTCGTTTTCCAACCCGGCGCTATTTTAAATTAGCTCCACGCATGATACTTTGAAGACCATGAAGACCCTTGAACCTACGTTGAACCCCATCTCATTGAATAATCTTTTAGTTATTTGAACCGTAGGAGATTTTCCATCTTTAGTTTTAATCCTAAGCCTAACTAGGGATCCTATATCCATTATCTGAGTTATGGAGAGACTATTAGGATCTTTAATAGATTTGCTATTTCCCAGGATCCAATTCGCTTATCTCTTTTTTCTTGCATCTTTAAATGTTTTGACCGTACCTGTAGCCTTCATCATACATGGCTAGTATGTTCCCTATGGGCGTTATGGGTTGTATATTATGGCATGGCGCAAGTATGTATCCACCTTCCCTGCCGAGTATGCGAATGTTATCCCTAACCTCTCGCCGAACATCTTCTTCTGTTCCGAAGGGCAGCGTTTGCTGATTGTCCATTCCGCCGTGAAATACGACTTTGCCACCGAATTCTCTTTTAAGCTCCTCCCGATCCATATCTCTGCATCTCCATTGGATTGGATTTAGAACATCTATGCCGGCCTCAATCATGTCTGGAATGATTTTTCTGATCGATCCATCGCTGTGGAAAAATACATAAACACCGTGGTGATGGGCTAAATCAATCATGCGCTTTATTCTCGGCAAAAAGAATTCCTTAATCTGTTTCGGCGAATATAATAGCCCCATCTGCGATCCGAAATCCTCAGCGACATATGAGAGCAGAACCTTGCCCGGGATCTGTTCATAAATAAACTTCGTGTTTTCATAGCAGAAATCGAACAGTTTGTCAAGACAGTAATGCACAATCTCCGGGTTAACTATTAAGTCGATGTATGACTGCATCTGCCCACGCAAGTTCTTATAGGTTAAGAATGGCTCAGACCCGCCGCCCTGAACTGGATAGTCCTCCCATTCAGCTATCTGCTTAGGGATAACTGAATAATCATATAGGTCGACAGTTGGCCAATTATAGTTTTTCTTAATCTCTTCGAGAGTTCTATATTTGGCTAAGGGATGGTAGACGCATTCTCTGTAGATACCTGATTTATATTCAATGTTCCTATAGCGGCAACCATATATGTCTGAATCCTCAGGTATAGGCGGCCCAGCATATTTGGGCCAAACCGTTATGACGGCGTCTATATGCAAGCGCTCATACATTTCTCTCAGGCTTTTACATCCCAAATGCTTCTTAAGGGCGTCAGTAACCTCGCTTGTACCCCAGTAATCCATGGGGATTCTGTCAGGCTTTCTTCTCCTTAAAGTAGCCAACCACCTTTCCCTAGGAGTCAGATCTTCTTCAATACTGCTCTGCAAGGTAAAACCTCCTTACATTAGCATTACCTTTCGATTAAAAACTTCTCTAGCACTTGAGATTAATGTAAGTTAAGAGCATTTAAATTATTAATCATAAAGCTAGGCGAGAAGAGTTAAGGTAAAGATGCCGTAAAAGTTTAGATGCCTTTATAAGGTATAATATTATTTTTAGAATGATGTAAATTTTTAGAATCACTACTGGCGACTGAAAGGAGCGGACGCTTATGGAGCTATTTTGCATTGGCTTCACGGCGAGCCTCTTAGCTGGCTTAGCTACCGGCGCCGGCGCCCTACTAATGATCTTAGTGAAAAGGGTTCCGGATAGCGTACTTGATGGTGAAGCGCCAATCGTAAGTCAATTAATATTTTAAGTCTGCTCTGATATAAGCCATTTCATATCCGGCTCGAATCCAAGCCCAATTTTTCTTGGCGCATAAAAGTACCCTTTAGATGGCTCCAGCTTCTCTTTATTAAAGGTTTGCTGTATAATTGCAAATTTTAAGAGATATTCAATCATTGGGCAGACAGATTGCGGATGGGAGAAGATGATTGCTTCAGCAGGCTCCGTCCAGCCTGCGTGTGGAATAACCGGTATTCCCTCCGATGATGCCAGTGCACAAATTTTTCTCATTTCAGTTATGCCCCCCACCCATGTTACATCCGTCTGTAATACATCTACCGCTTCATTCTTCAGCAGTTCCCTTACACCCCATCTGGTATATTCATGCTCTCCTCCCGCTATTGGAATATCCGTCACCCTTCGAAGTTTAACGTAGCTATCAATATCATCCGGCATGAAGGGTTCTTCAAGCCATGCTGGCTCGTACCTTTCGATCTTCTTCACAATTTTAACGGCATATGGCAGTGTCCAGCTCATCCAGCAATCAAGCATCAAATCCACGTCGTATCCAACAGCGTCACGAACCGTTTTCATAAGCTCGATGTTTTTCTGCATTCCGGAGGGGCCGCTTCCAGGACCGTGGCGGAAAAACCACTTCATAGCCGTGAATCCTTCCTCAACAACCTCTAGGCTTCTCTTAGACACTTCTTTTGGGTTTAGGGAAAAACCGAGCATGCTGGCGTAGGCTGGCACCTTCTCCTGAACTGGTCCGCCTAATAATTTAACAACCGGTTCATTCCTGGCCTTTCCAATCAGGTCCCAAATTGCGCAGTCAATCGCGCTTATCGCTATGATGCATTCTCCCTTCCGCCCATGAACCCGATATCTATACATGATATCCCATATTTTTTCAACAGCGAAGGCATCCTCGCCGATGATGAGACGCTTTAGATCTCGCGTAATGATATTGGCAATATTATCTGATATGGGACCAAAAATTCCCTTAAAGCCTTCATCAGAGGAGATTTCCACAAAATTTTGCTCAAGAGTTGTTGCTCCACCGAGAACTTTAGGGCCCTCATTTCTAAAGCGTTCATAAATATCAACCGGTCTAGATAATCGCTCCTCCCAAAAATCTTCACTAATGGCTTCCTGTTTACGCAGTTTAAAGCAACGTACATCTACAATCTTCATCTTAATGCTCTCCCAATAATAATGTTAAAATTTTAAGGGGATTGAGCCCTATTTTATTTATTCCATCCCGCCTAGTTTTCTCCAGCGATCTCATCTATATTTCCTTTTATTTTTTCAAATGCTGAAATTACGTCATCCATATCGTCCCTGGAGCCTAAGAGGACATATTGCGGCAGCCATAGGCCCTCATTGTAGCACGCTTTCTCCGCCGCGGGCATTTTCACATTTGAATAGTCCATTGATTTACCGTAGTGTGGGCATGAGAGAGGGCACTTTTTAAAGTATTCTAAGTACGGCTCCTTGTAAAGCGGCCTAGAATATCCAACGCTTGCAGGTACGCCTTCTGCCTGTAAAGCTCTTGCAAATGTTGATTTCGAGATTCCGCCGAAGGCTTCGGGGTTAAATCTGAATATGTAGAGATGGTAGGCGTGCCTTGTTATGCGCTCATCGTCTTTTAGGGGTTTTATACCGTCTATTTTGGAGAGCTTACTGTTTAAGTATCTGGCGTTTTCTATACGTTTCTCGGTTTGCTCATCAAACCGCTCCATCTGGGCTAGAAGCATGGCGGCTTGGAACTCAGTCATGCGGTAGTTTGCTCCTGGAAGATGGTGCTCGTACCATGCTCCTTGGGGCATCCTTCCGCAATTATGCAGGGACCATGCCTTAACGTATAGATCCTCGCTGTTGGTTACTATTATGCCACCTTCTCCGCTAGTTATATTTTTGCTTGATTGAAAGCTGAAAGCCCCCATTTCACCTATTGCTCCAACCCTTAAGCCTTTCCATTCTGCTCCCCATGCTTGACATGCGTCCTCAACGATGTATAGGTCGTGTTTTTTCGCCAGCGAGAGAAGAGCATCCATATCAGCCGGTCTGCCGCCTATGTGAACTGGCAGTATCGCCTTTGTCCTTTCAGATATTAGGGCTTCAACGCTTTTCGGATCTATATTATATGTCTCCGGGTCTATGTCGGCGAAAACTGGAATAGCATTTACGTAGAGCACTGTGATCGCCGTCGCCATGAACGTGTAGGATGGAACGATAACCTCATCGCCGCATCCTAACCCGAGGGCTCTAAGCGAGATTTCAAGGGCAGTTGTGCCGCTTGTCACAGCAATACCATATTTGGCATGCTGGTAGGCCGCGAATTTTTCCTCAAACTCCTTTTTCCTTGAGCCTCCTACACCCCAAAATCCGCTTTCCAAAACATCTTTTAAAGCCTTCATTTCTCTCTCGCTGAATATGGGCCATTTTGGAAAGGGTTTTTTCCTAACCGGCTCTCCACCCTTTAGGGCAAGCTTAGCCAATTCTTTCCCCCAATCTTATCTTCCAATAACCTTTATGGTTGCCCTTTAAAAAATATTTTATTGGTTCTCCTCGTTTTCTTAGTTATTTTTTGCCGCTTAGTTTCTTCTGAAAATCGTTTCGGCATTTATGCATTCAAATATTTGACGTTTCAACCTTAGGGATTTAATTGGCGGGCTCTTTAGGAAGCGGTAATTATTGCGCTGTATTTGATTCAAGCGCAATAGCTCTTATCCATGATGAATCTAGATGTGCAATTTTCAGCGGTAACCCGATGAAGAAGACCCTTTTCTCCCTTATCTTGTCCAGATTGATCAGGCCCTCTATTATTGGTATTTCGTTTTCTAGAAGAGCTATGTGGGTTGCTGGCTTAATATTTGAGTTAGGCTTATAGGCTCTTGGGTCATCCGGCTGGACACCTTGAACTCCAAGCATCTTTATATGTTTACTTGCAAGGTATTCAGCTGCTTCCGACGTCACGTATGCTCCGCCTGGGCTCCACATGAGCACGATATCGTCTTTCTTAACCTCCGTAAGGTGTTCTGGTTTTATGGGGAACCCTGATTCATCTGAGCCCTCAGTGCCCGCCGCTTCAAATTTTAAGACTATTGCCTCGCCCATGAACTTTTCTAGGGGGATCTCCATGCAGGATTTAAGTCCCTCACGGAGATGAGATGGTCCCTCAACATGCGTGCCAATGTGGGATTCAGACTCGATAAAATGCATGTAAGTTTTATCCTCGGCATTTATGAATTGTTGAAGATTGAATTTCCTAATTTGATTCCCACGGATAAATTCTCCGTTAACTTTTAGAACGTTAGGTTTGACCTCCGCGGATAAATCGACGATCCTATATTTTTTAATTGATTCAACTATATCTTTAACCATTTAATTCACCGAATAAAAGTAGTTTTTCTTGCATTTATTACTTTTAGGAATAAAGAAAGTAATGATTGATTAATATTAAGGCTTGCGGCGGATCATCAATTCAAAACAGATTCATAAATCACGGAAAGAAGACGTTAAGATAAGCTGATAGAGATGACTGAAACAAGAATTTTTGTTTTCATTTTTAAGCAATATTAATATTCAATTCGATAAGTTAATGCAGCGTGAACTGCGATATTAACGAGGGGATCTGGTTTGAGGATAATAGTGGGCGGCATAAGGCATGAGACTAATACGTTTTCAACCCTTCATACCGGCATTGAGGATTTTCAAATTAAGAGGGGTTCTGAAATTTTGAGTGAGGAGCCGTGGCTTGATTTTAGAGAGGTCGAGTGGGCTCCCACGCTTCTCGCCTATGCTTTCCCCCATGGATTAGTTGAGGAGAGAGCCTACCTGAGCCTTAAAAGCGAGCTTATTAACTGCATAGATGCTTCCCTCCCAGCAGATGGAGTTCTCCTAGATCTTCATGGGGCTATGGAGGTTGAGGGGATTGGAAGTGGGGAGGTCGACCTAGTTAAAAGCATTAGGGAGATTGTTGGTGTGAATACGCCGACAGCGGTGAGCCTAGACCTGCATGGGAATATTTCGCATGAGTTGGCGGAGAAAACCGATGTTTTAACAGGGTTCCGCACCGCTCCACACGTAGACTCGACGCAGACTAAGGTTAGAGCTCTGATGCATCTTATGGAGTGCATTAAGAAGGGGTTGAAGCCCCTAAATATAATCGTGAAGCTGCCCATGATTTTGCCGGGTGAGTTCGCTGTAACCGATATGGAGCCGGCGAGGTCCCTCTATGGTAGACTTTATGAGATTGAGCATGTGAATGGAATTATTGACACATCGCTCTTCATAGGTTGCGCATGGAGCGACACCCCCAATACGTCGCTTTCCGTCGTGGTTGTCGCAGGTGGAAGGGAATATGGTGAAAAAGCGCGTAATATGGCCAGAAGCCTAGCCCGAGAGATATGGGCTAGACGCAGGGAGTTTGCGCCTGAAGTTACGCCTCTACCGGTTGATGAAGCTATTGAAGCGGCCCTCAGATCTAGGGATAAGCCCGTGCTTATTTCTGACACTGGTGATAACGTGACTGCCGGAGGGGCTGGAGACACCGTTGTTCTTCTTGAAAAGCTCCTTCAGGCTGAAGCCGCTAATGCTCTGGTGGATGGAATAGTCGATCCGGAAGCCGTCTTCATGTCTGCTCAAGCTGGAAAGGGCGCAAGGGTCTCTCTGGATCTAGGTGGAAAACTTGATAGGCTTAACAGTCACCCCCTAAGCGTGGAGGGCATAGTTACCTACGTGGATTATCCCAAATTAGCCGTATTAAGGGTTGATGGGGTTGAGGTGATCGTAACTTCGAAGCGCAGGGTTCTTACGACACTAAAGGAGTTTGAGGAGGCTGGAGTGAATCCGCTTAAGAAGAAAATTATTGTGGTTAAAGTCGGCTATTTATTCTCTGATCTACGTCAAATAGCCAAGAAGAACATTTGGGCTTTGACCCCAGGCTTCACATCATTGCAGATTGAGAAGCTGCCCTATACGCGGGTTAAACGTCCAATATATCCCTTAGATGAAGAATTCGAATATTACGAATCTTAAACGTTGCCCTCCCTGATCAGCAGGGGAATTTTTCTCCCTCATCTAGCATTGCTAGGTAGTTTTCTATAGGCGTGTAGTTTGTTATTGTGTTTCCTGAGCCTAGGGCGTATCCTCCTCCCGGAGAGCATTTTTCAAGTATTTGCCGAATGTAGGTTCTAAGGGGTTTTATTTGCAGTCTAGACAGTTTATCCACATCTACGCCGCCCAGTATGGCCATCCTATCGCCGTAATTGTTTTTGGCTTCCCATACTGGCTCTATTTCATCTTGGAAGGAGTGTTTGGCGTCTATGCCTACGTAGCCTATTAAATCATCCATTATATTTTTGAGGTTTCCACATGAATGGAGAATGAACGGCAGTCCTCTCCTGTGGGCTGCGTCTGCGCATTTTTTCTGCCATGGGAAAACATATTTTCGTAGAATGTCAGGCGAGAGAAATGTTCCCTTCTTATAACCCATGTCGTCGCCCATTCTCAACGCAATAAGCTTGTTTGTTCTCAATATTTTCTCGTCAACCTTAACTATTATTGACCCTACCCTCTCAAACATTTTCTCTACAAGCAACCTATCCGTGTAGAGAGCCTTGCAGAGAGGCACCAGTCCCATAAGCCAGCTCACATGTTCGAAGACCCCGCCTGCAACGCCGCCCACTATACCCATATCTTCGGGTAAGAGTCTCTCCAGCATGTCGAAGTAGGTTAGGTCGGCTGCATCATCCAAGTCAGGCCATGGGTAAGCCTCAAATTCCTCCATGGTTTCTATTTCGCCTCTGTTCTCATCCTGCCATTCCCTTACACCCCTAGAGAGGGGCGCTGTATCTCTGGCCCTAAGCCTGTTTGTTCTTGGAAGATTAAGCGGGATCTCTAGGGGGACATAATCGTATCCCATTTTGCGATAGAATTTTATTAGGGCGGCTACATGTTTCCTCTTCAATTTGGGGTTGAGGTTCTGGTTTATTGCGGGCATCTCTTCACCTAAAATTGTCTCCATAACCTCTTTATCTACAAAATGCTCGTAGAATGGAACCTTGTCAGGTTCACCCTCCCTCCTAAGAATAGTTGTAAGTCTACGGTAATCAGGTTTCCTCATGATAAGCAAGCCGCCTTAAACCTCGCATGTTCATATAAAAGTTCATTTCTGCCTTGCTTAAAGCCTTAACGTCTTTTAATTCTCTCAACGATATTCCTCATTCTCTTTATGGGGTTCCCAGATGCTCGTCTTGGCAATTTTCGGCATTAACTCTTCTAAATATCTTTTAGAATTGATGTACATGGCGTCAAGTTCCCTTCTCATTTCGGCCTTTCCGCCTCCCCATA
>JAGTQL010000005.1:32738-36749 GCA_018396555.1 Candidatus Bathyarchaeota archaeon
CCCTGATAGCGATGTTTTTTGAGGGCTCTCAGCATGGTTACCCAATCTATGCTTCCTTTCCCTATTTCCAAATGATCTTCAGTTAAGAAGTCGCTGTCACTTGCATGCACATAAAAAATCCTTTTTCCAAGCATCTCTATGCATTGCACTATTTCCATTTTCTGAGCTGCCAAATGCGCTGTATCAAGAATGGCTCCAAGATTTTTGCTGTTTACCTCTCGCATCACGAGCTCCAAGGCCCATACGTTTGGTACGTTTTCCCATGTTCTAGGTTCAATGCAAAGCCTTAAACCGTGATCCTTTGCCATATCGTTGCACTCAGAGATTGAAGGGATCAGCACGTTGTTAAAGTATTCCCAAAAGTCAAATTTAGGGTCGACCCTGAGCTTAGGAGCGCCGTAGGCATACTTGAACTCCTCAGAAATATCGTAGACAGGTTTAAGATATATGGGGAGGTGGAAAGTGTCGATCTGAATCATTTCAGTTTCGAAGAAGGATCCAAGCTCGCAACCAATTCTGAAATCCTTCAATGCTCTCTGTCTCTTCCCCATGTTTAATGACATTATATCTGGCAGGACTGGAACAAAATTAATCAGCTTGATCCCGCTCTCCTCGCATCTCTTCTTAATGATTGATTTATTTTTTGCGACCGTGTAAAGTTGAGGCCCTACTCCCTCAAGCTCCATATATCTGAAACCCATCCTCGCCGCATCATTGATGGCTAGTAGGATTTCATCAAGGCTGGGTACATATCGATATTTGGTTATAGCATATAACCAGCACATGGATAAGTTCCAAACCATCCTCCTTTCACCAAATTTCTATTTTATGCAAAATATTTTCAGCATTTTATGCCGAGTATTTGCGTAGCGGTTTTACCAAATATTTTTTCACTATCCTCTTCGGATATTCCGATCTCTCTAATAAGGGTTCTCCATGTTATTAATAGTTGGAGATATTTCTCGGGCGGTGCATCTGATCCCCAAAGGAGCTTGTCTGGCGAAACTCTTATCCATAAATATTTTCTTATATTTAGTGCTTTTATGAAGATTGCCGCTCCAGAAACGTCTAACCACATGTTTGGACAGTACTGGGCTATTCTGTAAGCCTCCAAGAACCAAGGGTCGCCCATATGGGCCGCTATTATCTTCAGCTTCGGAAAAACCCTCGCAATTTTATCGAGATATGCGGGGCGCATGTATGATGAGGACGTGCCTAGATCCTTATCCTCCTTAAATGACATTATGACGCCGGTATGAAATAGGATGGGCATACGATAATCCTCTGCCTTTTGGTAGTAAGGCATAAAGTCCTCGTGATCATATCTTTTGGTTGGAACGATCATTTTTAGGCCTTTAAACTCCCTCGAGTAGAGATCATCAACTTTTTCAAATGGGCTCCTTCCGGGAAATATAACCCCAAAACCGATGATTCTGTCAGGATGCTCCTTAAATGCTTCTTCAACAGCCTCGTTTCCAGGCATTCCGTCAATACCCAGCCCACTCAAGCAGACTTTATTAACGCCCGCTTCATCCATACCGTTTAACAACCTTTTAAGAAAATCATTCCCTCCCCAATGATGGTTATGCACATCAATTATCATATCCATGCACCCATTTTTATTTAAAGGCCGCCTTTGGTATCAGCTTTTCGGCCCATTATTTTTCCTCTGATTTTTTAATCAGAAAACCCGCACTAACAGAACTAGGTTTGGAGGCGCTCGCATCTTTGAATCTGCGAGAGTCCTTCACTTCTTTTCTTCTTCAGCTTCTTCTTTATGCACTGGCTTTGTGGATATTTCCCTTATTAGGGGCTCTTGCCTGCCCCCCTCGATCTCTATTTTTGCGCCTGGATATTGCTTTTCAAGCTGTTTTCTGAGCGCGTTTACATCCGTGTCTTTGCTGACTTTTGCCTTCACCCTTGTGCCTTCTGGTGTTTGAACTACACTTATGGAGTAGCCTCCCACGGAAGAGTCTTCCCCGAAATCTTTAAAGAAGGATTCTATATCCTCGAAAAAGTAGCCTCCGAAAAACTCGTCTATGAGGCTGCGCCTACGATTTTTCTCTCGCTGGGACACAGCCCTTAATCACCCTAAGAATAAAAATAAAAATTAAATAATAAAAGTTTTTATCTTAAACCTAAATTCTGCCTGCGTCAGATCGCACTTTTTCTTTACTGCGCGCTGGCTTATTGCTGAATAAGGACAAAAATATATTTTATCTATGTTCATGTCTGAGGAGCTGTTCCATCCGTAACTTTCAATTCTCTTAATGAAATTTCAAAAATGGATACAGTTTTAACCCCCCTCTAGGCTTTCAATCCTCTTTATGATGTTCTAGCCCCATAGGGGTTCATATGGCAATAATAGCAGCATCATCGTATTTTGCACCTCAGCGCATGAGGAATTTAGTTAAATTAATCCAGCGGGATGCATGCATGTCCTCAATTTTGCTCATTAAAAAATAAGGCTATTTTAAAAGTAAACAAGTTTAAATTTGTATTCTAAATAAAAATGGACATGCCTTTAGTGCCGAACTTAGAATTTTATTGATTCCTCGCTTATTCCATTCTTCGTTATTATCAGCAGGTCTATTCCGTCCCCGCTCATGGCATCTCTGCTTATAGCGGATTTGATGGCCTTAATGGCGAGCCCTTTGCCATCATCAACCGTCATGCCGTCCTTATATGCTTCCTCCAGAATGCCTATGGCAACCTCAGCCCCTGAGCCGACAGCCGCATACTTGTCAGGTATTGTTGAACCCATAATGTCAAGCACGTAAAGCGACGGGCCCTCATCGTCAACCCCGCCAATAATTGTCTCCGTTATGAGCGGAAGCAGCCTGCTATTGAAGAGAAGGTTCGACATAACCTTCGCTGCGGCTTTAACGCTCATAGGTCTACTAGCTTCCATCTTAAAGAGGCTAGCGTAAACCCCAACCTCACGGGCCAATATCTGCATGTCTGAAACTAACCCTGCGCATGCTGCGCCTATATGCTCAGAGATCTTGAAAACCTTCTTCCCAGCCCTGCTCATCACAAAGTTCCCGTATGACACTCTTTTCTCAGAAGCCAATACAACCCCATCTGAACACATAATTCCAACAGTCGTCGCACCAGGAATGGACAAATACTGAGCCTGATTATTCAACGTGCATCCTTCCTAACTATTTAACGTGATTAATGTTCCACCGAGACTAATAAACAATACCAGTATTATTAAAATTTTACCCCAAAACCCAAACTCACAAAGACGGAGAGGGCATATACAAACAATTAAGCGAACCTTCCCTTCATCCTTTCTTATTCCATCATTCTGCCCCGTAGTGCGTTCACTCCTGCTCTCTTGTTTGACTCAACGCCTAAAACCCAAAAGTCCATCGTCTCAGCCCCTCTACCTCCCCCTCATCCTTTATGCCTGGTTGCGAACAGACGAGCACAAACATGCAGAAATGAATGCAAAAATAGAAACAAAAAACATATTGGAAAAGCAGAAGATGAAAGGTGAAAATAGAAACTAACTTTCAAAAGAATTATAACCCAAGTCAAAAGAATAAAATATCTGAGACGAGGCGTCTTAATGAGCCAACAATAATGCAGTTTCTTAAATCTACGTAAATTGCTTTTAGAATTTTATTCTGCTGAGATAAATATACATGGAAAATTGATAATAGGGGTTGCAGCTATAATATTTACTATCGTTGAAATCAGGCTAAATCTAAAATCTGAATCGTTGATAACATATGTTGTAATGTATTCTATCCTACTAATCGTATTGTGGAGTATATGGTTTTTATTTTTTCGGCTTTTGGTTTACGGAACATTGGCTAATGTGGTTATACATATAAGTGAAGAAGAGGTTAAAGAATGCATGGGTCCTCTAAAAAATTGCAGAAAAAGTTGGCGAATTGGCTGCGAAGGATAAAAATTCTTAAATATGAACTCATCTCTAAATTCCATATCTTAAGTGTATTGTTATGCATGCTATGGTTATGAATGCTTTGTATATTGCTG
>JAGTQL010000082.1:0-6499 GCA_018396555.1 Candidatus Bathyarchaeota archaeon
CTAGTATAACTGAGGAGAGGACGATGCCCTGACCCCCAAAACCTCCGAATCTAACAGTCCACGTATCAGTCATTTATCTCACCTCTGGATTAATTGAGCCTTTTTGAGAATAACCTCATACTGTTCCACGAGAGTTGGTTCATCTTTTTCAACAAAGTCTCCAACAATGATCTTTCCTCTCAGCTCTTCCTCACTCATTTTCTCAGCTTGGGTCTTTGTAACCGAGTTCTCCCTAAGCCACCTTAGGTTTTCAACAGGATCTCTTAGCCCCAAAGCATACCTACCAAACTGTGTTGGGCATTGAGCGACAACCTCTATGAAGGAGAAACCCCTATGCATGATCCCTCTCTTTATGGAGTTAATTAATTGAGGGATGTGTGCAGTCGTCCAGCGGCTGATAAATGTTCCCCCAGCAGCTTCAACCAATTTGCAGAGATCAAAAGGTTTCTCTATATTGCCTCTGGAGGTTGTTGTGGTAGTAGCTCCTGTGGGAGTTGTTGGAGAGACTTGTCCACCAGTCATGCCATAATTCATATTATTGTTGACTATCACAGTAACATCTAGATTTCTCCTAGCCGCCTGGATAAGGTGATTTCCTCCGATCGCAGCGCAGTCTCCATCTCCCATTATGACCAGGACCGACAACTCTGGGTTTGCTAGTTTAACTCCAGTGGCAAAGGCTAGATTTCTTCCGTGGATACCATGTATAGCATCCGTATTGAAGTAGGCTGGTATACGTGATGTACAACCTACGCCCCCTATAGTTACAACTTTATTCATATCTAGATCAAGCTCTTTGACAGCATAGATTAAGCAGTTTAGTATTTGTCCCACTCCACACCCTGGACAGTACATATGAGGAAGAGACCCGGGTCTTAGATAATTCAAATTAGGGTGTGCCATCTCTACATTTCACTCCTAATCTTGCTTAGAATCTCTTTTGGAGAATGCATTCTACCTCTATTTATTGGTAATGAAACTACTTTTGTAATACCTTCACATGCTCTCTGAACTTCTCTGTAATATTTTCCAATATTAATTTCTGGAACAATTATTTTTTTAACACGCTCAGCTAAGCTCCTGATCAAAGCATCATGAAATGGCCATACAGTAATAAGCTTTAGGAGACCTGCCTTTATTCCCTCAGCCCTAGCCATTCTCACAGCCTCCAGAGCTGCTCTTGCCTCACTACCATAGGTAACAATGGCTATGTCAGCATCTTCTATAAAATACTCCTTAAATTTAACAATATCATCTAAATTTCTTATAATTTTTTCTATAATTCTTTGGTATAGCTTTTCATATATTTCAAGATCACCCGTTATCATTCCTCTTTTATCATGTGGATTTATCGTGTATAGAACTCTATATCCTTCACCAAATCTCGCCATTGGAGGGACACCATCCTCCTCCGCCTCGAAGGGAAAAAATTTTTCTGGTGGTACGGTGGGATGTTTCCTGTTCACTATCGTTATCTCTTCTGGGTGAGGGATTCTTATTTTTTCTCTCATAAGGCTGATCGTCATCTCCGAAAGGACAACCACTGGATTTCTATATTTTTCAGAAAGGTTGAAGGCCTCGATCGTGAAGTCAAACAGCTCTTGAACTGAAGAGGGAGCTAATACAATCATCTCATGATCACCAGCAGCTCCCCATCTAACCTGCATAATATCTGCATGAGTTGGCTGT
Organism: Candidatus Bathyarchaeota archaeon; assembly: GCA_018396555.1. Lineage (GTDB taxonomy): Archaea > Thermoproteota > Bathyarchaeia > Bathyarchaeales > DTEX01 > DTEX01. The sequence continues at coordinate 1,690 of JAGTQL010000082.1, forward strand.
TCGGCTCCCCTTATCCTCATAACATCCACTATAACTATAGGTGTTTCTGTTGCAACAGCAAACTCTATTCCCTCCTGCATGTAATTATATCCAGCGCTGGCTGTAGCTGTCATAGCCTTTACCCCAGCGAGAGAAGCCCCTATAATCGCATATATGGAGCCCAACTCATCCTCCATCTGTATGAACTTCCCCCCAACCTCCGGTAGCCTCTCAGACATCCTCTCAGATATCTCATTTGCAGGTGTAATCGGGTAGCCAGCGAAGAAGCGGCAACCTGCAGCTATGGCCCCTTCAGCTATTGCATGGTTTCCAAGCATAAACTCAAAATCGGAAGACGTCTTAATTCCAGCCATCTGGGTTCTTCGATAATTCTTGTTATATAAAGCTTATCCCCTGATGCTTAGGGCTCATTAAAACATAGATGCTCCTTTACAAATTAAATCCCTATAAAAGGCTTTATGTTCGATCGATAAGGCAAATCCTTCTTTTCTCTCCAAAAATGGGCACCTTAAATTTCTCACTTATTAGATTTAATTATTCAATATCTGAGATGTGAAGACTTTTCTACAAACAATTAGTAAGAAACTCTCTTTATGTGATATTGATGGGCGTTCTGTGTTTATACTGTTTTTAAGATAGTGAAAATAAGATAAAGAGCTTCCTCTTTGTGATTTTATGATGAGAAATTAAGAATAAAAATGGGGGTAATTATATCTATCCAGCAATAAGTCTCGATAAAGAGTTTACTATAAACTGTAATCGAGATACGCAGAGTGTTAACCTTGTTGTTGCCAGCACTCCAAATGCAGCACCCATGGCCACCATAATCGTTATACGGCCTATACGTAGGATACTGTTGTATGCTTTTCTCGTAGATCCCCCTTTAGGCTCCCATGTAAAAATGAAGTATGTTAGGGTGCACATTGTTAAAATGGCTATTATAATTCCATCTATGGTCTCCTTAGGTTGTATGGTAGAAATTATTTGCGTGATGAATTGCGCCTCTATGAGGCCTCTCATTGCAAGGCCTGTTCCAACCCCAACAAGAAGCGCGACCGGCAATCGACTGATCCAAACGGTTGGTTTGTAATATCTGGTGTATATCATGAGACCAAGGATCGCTGGGATGACCCAGATATACTGCCCTACTGATATGGCGCTCCCCAGGGTCTTAGTGATCTGTCCGACAGCCATCACTACTGCGTGTCCACTAGCCATACCAATAAATGTATATTCAGCAATACGAAAGATGAAGCTTTCCTTGTAAAGGTAGCTCCATATCATGAAGGTAAATATAACTGCAACGATCAGTCCTAAAGCAGAGATAAATTCCATCTCACTTCACCTCATACCAATTTTTCTAGAGTACCAAATCACATTACCTAGAATTGATAAAACAATGAGCAATATGAATCCTAACGATAATGCATCTGTTGTTGTTGCTCCTGACCCAGGCCTCTTAATCAGCAGCTCATACTCTGCACCTCCTCGAATCCCAGGAACCATACCTACGATTTGTCCCGCTGTCAAATATGGCATAAAACTTGGAACCCAACCTATTGTGCAGAAAGCTACCATAGGAATACCGTATGCAGCGACGAATTGACGTATCATCGGCGCGATATCTGATGCAGTATCATATATTACTAAGTTGAAGTCCTTGGCACTTTTAATATCTTTCATGATTGGTAGATTTTCGATTGGAGTGCCATAGAAGTCTCTCTTAACTAGTCCATGAACGTCCTTCGCAAAAGCAGCCATCGCTGTCTCCATACCCGCATAATAGCCAAGATTGACCCAATCAACTCCATATTGTTTACCCATTTTATCGACCTTTGTGAGAGTTGATTCCACAAGAACGGGTTCATCAGCTCCCCAAGAGATAATGACAACCTTGATCGACTTTGAGAAAAGATGTGAAAGAATTGCTATGGTTCCTGGCTCAACTTCAGGCCATAACCCGACACTTACATGAAGAGCTAGAAGTACCTTACTTCCAGAAGGTAGGGAGTCAACATATTCATAGGCCTTCCGAGTCATATCGCTAATAGGAAGTGGCAATCCCAATGGCCTCAAAATTGGTATAAGTAGCGCAATAAACATCGCTAAGTAGATTATTCTTGCATCCAGCTTAGCCATCTTCTCCGAAGGTTTGTTTTTAGTTTCGTCCATTGCTATCCCTCCAACTACTCTGGAAGGTATCCCTTCTCATAGCCTAACAGCGTACGTATTGATAGGCCTATGGCTCCTAATGCAGTGCCTAATAGGATCCCTCTCATACCCGCAGTATTAGGAACATTCTGCACCCAATTAGCTACAACAGTAACACCGGGAATAATACCACCTATGGGAGCTGATAGAAGCATTAGCAATATTGCGGATATTAATAAAAGTAAACTCTCTAAACTTCTAACCCTTAGAGCCCTGAACGATGCTGAGGCAAGATAGAAAGCCAAGAGCCCCCACATAGTAGGACCAACTGTAGAATATACATTTGCAAAGAGGAAATCATATAATGGATGTTTTGTTGTTCCAAATATTCCAACAATGATCATAAGCACCATAACAAAGAGAAGCCATGCGCTTAGATACCAATTTTCTCTTCTATGTCTCACGCGACTAGCATGTATGATGCCTAGATTAGTTGCTCCCAATCCTACAGCAAACGCAGCTATAAGAGACGCCCACTCACGAATCCCAGTGCTAATGGATGCTACTAATGGGATCGTGAAGAAGTATTCAATTACCATTAGAAATCCAGAGAAAGCCGTTATTATCACTGGTATTTCACGTCTTTTAAATATAGACATCGCTCTCACACCTCCTAAATTTTAAGAAGCCTAATTAACCAATCCACTTTAAGTAGATACATTAGTATTCCAATTGTTATAAGGCATATTGCCATAAACTTGCCAACATCCTGACCGGCAATACTTCCTAGCTGGATAGGATCTTCCGACAAGACTGCTCCGGCTACATATACCTCCTCTCCGAAGAGGCAATAATCGCATATGCTAGCGAACCAAGGTAATTGAGTCGTGTTTGTAGCAGTTCCCGCGATCTGTATGGCTCCCGCAACAGCTCCCGCCTCAGCTAGGGCAAGCGCTTCACCAGCAAAAAAGCCCAACATTATGTTAGCTTTAACCCTTTCTCTCTGCATAATACCCATCGCCCCAGTTGCAATTCCCCATTGATCACTAGAAAGATAACGTACCATGTCAGGTCTATACTCCTCAAATTTTCCTTCCATTCTAAAGGCAGTGGATATCGCTTCCTCCGCTAAGGGAATCACTTCAGGCATCCTGATCGCTGCAACGATCTTTGTTCCGAGCCGGGCACAGAGCTTAGCCGTGTAGTTGAGAACACTAATACCTGCCAAGGTTTCAGGCCCCTCAACCGTTGTTAATCCCCCAATTCCCGGAATGAAGAGAACGCTCCCTCCCATCTCGGTCGCTCTACCAACAGCTTCCTCTATTGCAATTAAACCAGGTATCTTACGTATTTTAGATATCTTGCCTATTTTCGCTCTATTAATAAAGTAAAGTATAGCACCTACCACAATTACCAATGCAAAGAATGTTGCGATTCTTCCTTCTTTGAAGACCATTTTTCTCCACAAAATAAGAAAAGATGGGATATATAAGTTTAACGGTTTTTAAAAAAATGATGTTCTTAGTGTTTAAAAATTAGAGCAAGATTAGTTTTAGAACAATTAGAAAATGTTTCTCATAGATATTTACCATTTTTTATAATCTGCCAGTAAGCTAAATATCGTTAATTTAATTAAAAATTATTTTTTCCGACTAAAAATCTGTTAATTTTTGCTTCAGGATTTAATTATTACATGAAACGAAAAAATTTAAATTCATATCGCATAAATTTATAGGGGAATGAAGTATGGAAATCCTCTTGAAAAATGGAAATATAATCGATGGTTCCGGTGAAGTAACCCCCTATCGTCCGTGGTTTAGGGCGGATGTCGGAATCGAGAATGGAAGAATTAAGAAAGTTGGAGATTTATCAGAATCTCAAGCGGATCTAGTGATAGATGTTAAAAATCTTGTTGTTGCACCTGGATTTATAGATATTCACAGCCATTCCGATTTTACATTACTCGTCAATCCAAAGGCTGAAAGTAAGGTTAGACAGGGTGTTACAACAGAGGTCACAGGTTGCTGTGGCTCCTCAGCAGCGCCTCTTTTAGGAATGGCAAAAGAAAGTAGAGAGGAGCTCTACTCGAGTTACAGTATCCAAATCGATTGGGCAACTATGGAAGAGTATATGATGAAGCTTGAGAAACAGGGTATAGCCGTCAATGTCGCACCTTTAGTTGGGCACTCCTCTCTTAGAGCATCGGTAATGGGTTTTGAAAACAGACCACCAACAGATAATGAGATGAGTGAGATGAAGAAACTACTTGCTAGTAGTTTAGAGGCAGGTGCATGGGGTATGTCATCAGGTCTTATATATGCTCCAAGCTGCTTCGCTAATATTGATGAATTAGTTGAACTCTGTAAAGTTGTTGCTAAATATAAATGTATATATACAACTCATATGCGTGGAGGAGGAGACCGTGTTATAGCCGCTTTAACTGAGGCATTAGAAACAGCCGAACGCTCGGGGGTTTCATTACATATACATCACCATAAAGCAATGGGTGACAGAAACTCTGCTAAAGTTTTATTTACATTATCTATGATCGATGAGGCAATAGCTAGGGGTTTCGATGTTACATTAGATATGTACCCATATCTTGCGGGTCAAGGTGATTTAAGTGCAGCTCTGCCACCATCATTGCTGGCTGGCGCAT
>JAGTQL010000082.1:6509-7381 GCA_018396555.1 Candidatus Bathyarchaeota archaeon
TGTTGAGCGTTTAAAAGATCCTGATATACGTGGGAGATTAAAACGAGAGATGGTTGAGCCTACGCTTGTACCCGAATGGGAAAGCTATGTAGCTCAGTCTGGATGGGAGGAGTGTTGGAAAGGATTTGTAATAGTTAGTTGTAGGAAAGAAAAGAACAAAATTTATGAGGGTAAATCCCTCGCTGAAGCAAAACCTGATTGGCAGGATCCCTTCGACTTCCTCTTTGATCTACTTATAGACGAAGGCGGATCTATTCCTTTCATCCTTCCAGATGTCTTTACTCATGGTGACAAATATCTACGTATGGTTATGCGCCATCCAGCAATGATGGTGGGTTCAGATGGCTATGCACTAGCCCCATATGGAGCACTTGGAGGAGGAAAGCCTCACCCACGAAGCTACGGCACATTCCCTAGGGTTTTAGGAGTATATGTAAGACAAGAGCGCGTGCTGTCACTTCCAGAAGCTATTCGGAAAATGACATCACTACCAGCCAAAAAGCTAGGTCTAATGGATAGAGGCTTGATTAGAGAAGGCATGTGGGCAGATATTGTAGTATTTGATCCTCGAAGAGTTATAGATTGCGCCACTTTTGTGGAACCGCATAAATATCCCATAGGAATAGAATATGTCATAGTCAACGGTGAAATAGTTATAGACAAGGGAGAGCATACAAGAAAACTACCAGGTAAAGTTTTAAGACACACAACATAGCCAACTTTTGGAGAATTTTAGAAATACGATCCATGATCCAAATTATACCCATCCCAGTTCTTTTTTAATCACTCCGATATTATTATCTCCTTTATTCTAACACCCTCCCATATTTTTTGAATATCTCTGCCACCTCTTCGACTTCCTCTTTGATCTA
>JAGTQL010000083.1 GCA_018396555.1 Candidatus Bathyarchaeota archaeon
AAAAAGGGAAACCTATTCCTCTCGAATAGATGAAAGCGCTCAACAACATCCCTAACACCAAACATAAGATAAATAATAGAAATGCAAGGCTAAAACCTTAAGTTGCCACGTCCTCCTTTGCGAGGATGTAAAAGCATATTAGCAGCCAAAAAATTAAACTTTAACTTAGGAGAGGTGATTTGATGACTAGGAGGAATTTAGCCGTCGTGACCACGATTGTTTTTCTAACGGCTTCTCTGCTTTGCTATGCACGCTTTTCTGTGGCTCAAGAAAACTATACTTATTACGGCGTTGTACCGTCAAAAATTTATCGTTATTTCCTTGCTGATTGGAATGCAACTCCCGGATGGATGAATAGAGACGCAGGTTGGATCCTTGGTTTCGACACCGCTGGCTATGGACAAGGAGCAGTGGGCTTAAATGGTAGATTGGTAGCCTTAAAATCTCTGCTCATTATTGTAGCCTCAAATGATAATACAAACGTTAAGGTCTACGATTTAGCATCAAACGAGCTGATCTCTGAAAAAACCTTAAACAATATGGGAAGACATTACGTGCTACTTAATAATGGCACAAAGTTCAAGGTTGTTTCAGACAAGCATGTTTCAATTCTATTGCTAAATTATCAGCAGCCTCCGGATACCCCTAATCAAGGACCACTACCACACTGCTTCTACACTTCTACTGACGGATTATTTGTAGGTAAAGAGTTCGTTCTCATGGCTTCTCAAGGAACAACAGGCACATCCTACACTATATTGGCCGTAGAATCCTCCGAGATTAAAATAACAAGGGAGGACGGGTGGGAGCAGACATTAAAATTAGATGCGAATTATTATCGATACGTGCAATTAATGCCCTTCAGAATCTACAAAATTACATCAACGGGCAATATTATGGTACAGTCGGGCTCAATCTCAGGGATAGGAGCGCAGGACAGCACATGCTTTCCGATACCATCAGCCGAAGGCGGATTTATTGGAAAATTCTTCTTAACAAGAGCTTTTAAAGCCATAGAGTGGGGCTGGGATCCGGAGAGAGATTACGGATATAGGGCTCTGGCTGCTGAGAATACGCATATTAAAGTATATGATTTGGAAACTAAGCAGGTCATAGGCGAATACGACATAAAGGCTGAATCAGGAGTCGGCTTTAGGCCAAATGCTTATGCAGTCGCCGTAATAAGCGACAAGCCAATTACATTATGGCACCTTCATAACGGCAGCATTAAAAACTCAGCAGCTGGAGGCGGAGGCGGCGTATACGAAGGATATGCCAACGGCTTAATGTTTATAGGAATCCGTCCAAATGAAGAAGCTATAATACAGTTGCCGGCAGATGCGCATGTAGAGGCTTACTTCTTTGCTAAAGAAGAGACGCAGTTATATATTGATGATTTGCGAGTAAACTTGCAGCCGGACTCGCCATACCTTTTCACTCAGCCAGGCTTACACTCAGTTAAATCGAATAAGAATTTGATTCTGCAAATCAATGTTTGGCCAAGAGAACCAGAGTTTCAGGGATTATGGTTTAAGGGCTCAATAATACCATGCGTTGAAAAATTGAATGTCAATCCGGAGGTTACAATATCGTCTTTAGAAGGCGGCTTCCCAATCACGTACGTTATTGCTGGAGCAGCCGCGGTTGCCATAGTAGCCGCCGTAGCCGTCCTTCTATTAAGAAGAAGGGCAAGCAAACCCGGCTGACGTAAATCTTTAAACCTCCCTTTTTTTCTCTATTCTCTAACAAGATTTAAATATATCATATCCAATTTCCCTAATAGTATTAGGCTAAAGTGTGATGCTGAATGGGAAAGCAGCCTGAGCCCGGTGTTGGTGAGGTTGGAAGCATTAAGTTTCCAGTCAGTGAAGCATTTAAGTATTGTTTAGAAAGCATAAGAAAGCGCTTTACAAGAACCCTGATAACTTCACTGTCGGTTCTTTTGAGCATAGCCTTCCTAGTTTCGCTTTTAACCATGGGTGAAATACTCAAGCAAATTGGTGGTAGAGGTGCTGAAGCCTACCAGATATGGGTGGCCATAATAGCGCTGCTCGTATGCGCGGTTGGAATTGTTAATTCAATGCTGATGTCAGTAACTGAACGCTACAAGGAGATAGGTACAATAAAATGCCTAGGTGCGACTGACGGTGCTGTTCTAGAAATATTCTTAATTGAAGCCCTATTGCTCGGCATCCTAGGCGGAATAATTGGCGCAGTAGTGGGATGGGTAGCAGCTGTGGTAATCTATTATGTTCAAGGAATAAATGTGCTTTTCGAGGGAGCGATGCTCACATATGTTCGCATAATTGGAATGGCCATAGGTATAGCTGCATTAATCAGCATAGCCGCAGCGGCTTATCCAGCCTTTTACGCATCTAGGTTAAAGCCTGCAGAAGCCCTAAGATACGAGATATAAACTCTGATGAAAAAATGATGCGCCACATTATAAATAATTAAAAATGATTAAGGCGACTCAATGGAACATCCGATAAAATGCTTCGCTTAAGATATTTAGCCTAAAGAACTCGGTCATTATTACGAAGGTTACTCTATAAAGTTCAGGATCAGATAAGTCTATCCAGATATAAACGCATGCCAATTTTTAACAAAATATTTTAACTACAACTGCATATAGATTATTTTTGTTAAGGTTGGTTTAAATGACATTTTTCAATATAATTGATGTGAAGCCTGAAAACGTTGATTCTTTGATTCATCTATGTATTTCACCTGAAAGGCGAAGTGACCCGCTTTTTATTGAGGGGGCAAACATAAAGAGAGTTTGGGCATATAAGTCTTTGGAAATGTTTGGCGGCATAGCTAAAATGGCGATTATAGATTCTAAACCTGTGGGTTTAATACAGTATCAGCCTAGACCTAAAGAGAAAATTTTGGAGATAACGTGCATATTCGTTCCAGAAAGACAGAACCACAGAAAGGGAATAGGTAAAGCATTATTGAACGCCCTATTAGAAGATGCTAAAAAGCCTAAAGCCTTCTTTTGGCATGAACGCCCCTTGGCGCTTGTCACAGGGACGTTTCAAGTTCCAGGATATTATCCTCAAAACGAATTTTATCTGCGAATGGGATTCAAAAAGGTCAAAGAAGAAGACCCCAATTTGCTCTATTACCCATTAAAGGAGGGATACATCTATCGCCCCAAAGAAGAAAAATTCATTCCCCAAGAAGAAGACAAAGGCAAGGCATTAATCTTCTATGATCCGTCATGTCCATTCTGCGTCTACTTCACAGAGCAAATAAAAAATTCAATAAGTGAAGCTGCACCGAATCTTCCAATAAGTATAATAAACGTGTTTGAGAAGCCGGAAGAAGCGGAGAAACGAGGGCAAGTTCCATACTGCGTAGTAAACGGCAAACCTATAACAACATTCTTCATGGATAAAGAAAACTTTCAAAAAGAAGTTAAAGAAGCGCTGAAATAAGCCTGGCATTAACCTAAAAACTAAACTTAGGAAATAAAGGATTTGAAGGCAAAAAATGAACGGTCTTTTTAGGAGGTTTAGTTTTCCTCTAGTTATTTAAAGGAAAAAATTTACCAATCTATCTTTCCAGCTAATAGCCTCATGTAATTTTTAACCTTCTCTTTAACTCTATCGTGTTATTTTTGCCTTTCAGATCTCTCGCTAATCAATGTAGCGACGAAGCTGTTAAAACCATTATTTCCTTTAAGTGCAGCCATAAGTATGCTCATGAATAATATTTCAACCCAAGCCTTAGGCAATATGAAAGCAAGCATGCTCGCCACGCCAATCCCAGCCAGAAGAGGCAGTAACATTGTGAAGTAAAATATGGTGTATAAGCATTCGGGAATATAAGATGCTAACACTAAAGGGACGATTATAAGTGATCTGCAATCGCTTCTGTTAACCCTCAGAACCTTGCAAATTAAGCCAGCAGTTAGTCCTGTTAAAGATTTACCTATGGGGAGCAGTATAATGGCAAGCCAAAAACCATGCGGAGATAATGGCCCATATTGAATGCCTGGAAGTACGCCTACGAGCATACCAGTTAAGAAGCCAAGAAAAGGTCCTCCATAGAGCGAAGCTATAAAAGTTGGTATGTGGGATAAATCTATTGAGACGCCGGGAGCTATCTGCCCTAGATAATTGGATATCATAAATAAAATATTTCCTAAAGTTCCCATCAAAGATATGAAAGCGATGGTTTTTGAGTCTAGATTCAATCTTAGACCACCTGGAGTATCTTTAATGTGCACTTATTTAAGAGTTTTTACTCAAAAATGAGTAATTCTTTACCCAATTTTAAGAGCACTTCGGCTAAAAATAGGAATTAATAGTTAAGGGGGGAGATATTTATATCGAATAAGTCGCTAATCGGCTTATCAATCATTTCAAGAGCTTTTTTCTCGGCCGCTTCCCTAAAGGGCATATTTTTGAGGCTTTCAAGAACCTCTTCTTTAAGACTCATCTTGACAATTTTATTATCCTTAATAATTATTAAAGAGAGCGATTTTCCCCTCTTAATTTTAATGTTTCTTTTTCCCATCGTGCATCCGGTGGCAACTTGAACACCGTCGATAAAGCATGAGCAGGGTGGTTTAGGTTCTGTTTCAACTATCGCTCTAGTTTTAAAGTAATCCTTCCCTAGAACTTTATTGGCAAATAAACCTGCTTTTAAACCTAGTACAAGGAAGGGGCCGAGATGACCGTGAAACCTTACGGCATCTCTTAAAAGGTCATCTGTAATTGCCTCGGTTGATTGGGACAATTTCCATTCACCATGCTCGATTGTCTTAAAGTGTTACAATTTCATATAAAAGTGTTACTCTAAATGCCGTCATTCTCAAACTTCTTTAACCATTCAAGTATCTGTTTATCTAGCGGCTTAGTTCTTCCAGATCTGCGCCTGAATTTAAGTGGGTATCCTCCAATCGCGGCATGGGCTGCCTCTGCTAGCCTATCAACTTCGCCTTCTCTAAATTCGCGCCATCTAGGATTATGCCTAAAATTTTGCGGGCTAATCCATTCAGGCGTAAATTCGTCAACCTCTTCGGGCTTCATACAAACGCATACCGCATCGAGCTCTCTATGCAGGCTTAATGGGCATGTGAAGACTCTTGTTGGATCCATTTTATTCTCGACCTTTATCCGGCCATTAGAGGATAATTCTAAAATCTTTAATGAAAGCTTAGAGACTGTATATTCGGTTATGGCATATGCTAGGTCTAGGGGATTACGCCCTTGATTATGGTCTCTAAGAATATCCTCAGATATCCCCCTCTCATTTATGTGGACATGGCATCCATTACCAGACCATTTGATGTAAATTGATTTCTCGACGCCCCAATCGTTTAGAAAGTGAATTATTTCTTTAGCAACGGCTAATGTTTCTTTCCATCTTGATAAATTACTATCAATATCCCATGTTGGTGTGCAATAAGCGATGTTAAGCGGATCGTAAACGTCTTCAACAACTTGCAACCTATCATAAACATTGGCCGTTGCATAAACAGATCTTAATGAGTCTGCGCCAAGCCTCGTTAAATCATCAGGGTCTCTCATTTTAATGGGCTTTCCTCTCAAGTATCTTCTGAAGATCAAGTTGCCTGATGAGTCTACATAATGAAGGGCAACCCATCTTCCCCTGCAGAAATCGTAGATCTCTCTTTGAACTTCAGATCTGGAGTAATGTTCGGATGGAGCGATCAAGGTATTTCTGCTTCCTTCCTTTCAGAAGACTTATGAATTCGTTCCATCACGTGTCTAGGCAGAGAAATGTCCTCCTTCCTCATCTCAACAGGTTTAACTATTGTTAAGCCCTTTCCGGAAAGAATTGCTATCTCATACATCTGTAGGCTATGATTTGTTTGACGCATCTTCTCTATGAGAATATAACGTTTCAAAACCCCATCCCTAACGGACCTACGGAACCTTATTATGCCATCGGCTATATGCTCTACACCCCAACCAAAAGCTTCAGAGGTTGTTATAGCATATTGTGAAGTTGCCATAACCGTGAAGTCCCATTTGGATAAAACTTTCTTAACAAAATATGAATATCTTCTGGACATCGCTGGTTTGTCCAGCCAAAAAGCTGATAGCGAATCAATAACTAGACGGGCTTCGCCATAACCTAGGAACTTTTTGGCTTCAATAATCTTATTAACGAGTTCCTCTATCTCTAGACTTTGAAGGGACCATTCATCCCTAATGCCCATTAGGGCATCAATTATTATTAACTTCTTATTAGCAATTCCCTCAGAGAAGTTAAAGCCAAACTGCTCAGCTTGCGTTATTATGGATTCTCTGCTTTCTTCAGTTGTCACATAAATACACTTATCACCTTCGCGAACACCTTTTGCAATAAAATGTATACATAAAATTGTTTTTCCAGTTCCAGGCTCGCCGGTAACAGCGATCGTGAAGCCCTTCGGTATTCCACCCTCAAGCATAGTGTCTAGCTCTGTAACACCGGTTGATAACCTTTTAATGCCCATTTATAACACCAATACTTAAAATAATAATAGCAAATCAAAAATCTAAAGATTTTGTTACGAACCATGCATCGGGTTATAAACCTCTAGGCATTCCCTGCTTCAACAATAAGTTGCGACCGCATCTTGTGGGAACCCTTTTAAATAATGCTGTATCTATTGCGCTTATTAATCTTAGAAAATGTTTGTTGGCTTAATATTTAAGTAAATTAATGGACCTCTCTCTTTTGGCAGCAGAGATATTCTACCGCCGACAGCATTGTATATACTAAGCGGATCCAATGCTGCGGGTATTAAACTCTTATCATCTTTTCGAATGCGCCTAGCTATCTCCTCAACTATTAGGTTTTCAGCTATAGGCTCAATCATACAGATCTCACCATAATCCACAAGCTTCTTAACCGCCATGCTCTTTAACTCAGATTTATAATCTATATTTTGATATAATTTCCGAGCTTTTCTGATTTTTTCAATATGATCCGGCGGCATTTTAAATCTCGTTGAAAGAATTCTAACACGTTCCCTCCACTTCTTAAGCCACATACCTGCCCAGAAATTTATTGATATTCTCAGATCTCTCGGCTTACTTCTAAAGTTTTCTTCCAACCGTTCATAAATTACGCGGTTATCATCAGTATTCATTTTAACCTTCAGCCATACTTCTAGATCTTTAGAGGCATAAATCACCATTTGATAATCTAGCGTGTAGGGTTTAAATTGTGGGATATAAGTTCCAAGCTCCTCTACAAGTAAGGAGAACAGCGTGTTTCGGAATCTTAAGGCGCTCATTGATGCGCTCACAACTCTAATTAACTAGTAAAGAACGAAGCTTAATTTAAAAGTTGCTCAACAAAAAATGACATGCGCCGGCTTCATATACGGGCTTCTCAAAGACAAGAG
>JAGTQL010000084.1 GCA_018396555.1 Candidatus Bathyarchaeota archaeon
AAATCTAAATACTAATTCCTTAAATTATACCTGATTTAAAAGATTGAGGGAAAGATCTTGAGCCAACTCAATGTTGAAGAACAAAAAGTTCTCTTATACAACCCCTCAAGGTGCACCGGATGCCTTTTCTGCGAAATAGCATGCTCATATTACCACTTTAAACGCTTCGACTTCAACAAAGCCAATCTGCATGTGCAGTTCGATGAGAAAAACGGTGAGTTTGAGGCAGCTTATTGCCAACACTGCGATGAACCGCTCTGCGTAGCCGCGTGCCCAAAAGAGGCCTTAGTGAAGGATGAAAAAACCGGTTGGGTTAAAGTAAATCCGATGAAATGCATAGGATGCCAAACATGCACCGTTGCCTGTCCCCTTTCAGCTCCATGGTTTAACATGGACTTTCATGTAGCCATGAAATGTGACTTTTGCGATGGCGATCCTCAATGCGCAAAATTCTGTTCTCCTCAGGCGATAAAAGTTGCGACCAGAAGGGAGGCTTGGGAATTTAATGCTAAGCATTATTTGGAGGTGGATGTGTAAAAATGGCTGTAAGCCTAGAAGATGATATGGTTAACTGTGTTAGGGAGGGGGTCGGCGAGAACCTTGTCGAAGCCTATAAGCAGCGCGAGAGGAGAATTTTCGTAAGGGTAAAGCCGGAGGCTTTTAGGGATGCTCTTTACGCCATAAAGAAGCGCTATAAAATGCTTCGTTTAATAACTATATCAGCTGTTGACAGCGGCTTAGACATGGAGTATTTATATCACTTTCATGTGGAGGGCGCGGTTCTAACATTCAAAGTTACAAAACCGAGGGAGGATAACACGTTAGAATCCATATCCGACATGTTTCCAGCGGCAAACTTGATCGAGAGGGAAATATCTGATCTATTCGGCGTAAAACTTTTGAACCATCCTCAGCCCGAACATGGTCTGGTGCTTACGAAAGATTGGCCTGACGATAAACGTCCATTAAGAAAGACCTTTGAAGGCATCCTTCCACCTCAGGCTAGGCCTGTTGCTGAAGCCCTAATATCAAGCGGCTGCGTTGCACCTATATCATCATTTATACAGAGAAAGCGGGAGGATGCTGGCCTGCCGAAATCTCCAGCGTTCACATTCACGGATGAGGATGCTATGCGTGAGTTTCATGGGATACTCAGAGACGTAGGATTGGCTGAAAAGACTGGTTTTGATTGGGAGAAGAAGAGGTTGAGGTATAAGTAATCAAGGAGTGAGCAATATGGTTAAGTATGCTCTATTCTTAGGCTGTCAAATTCCGATGCGTCTTCCAAGCATTGAAATAGCCTCCAGAAGGGTTTTTAATATCTTGGGGCTTGAGGCTGTTGACCTACTTGGCTATTCATGTTGTCCAGAACCAGTTGTATCAAGACTGCTGGATGAAACGGCAGCGCTGGCGACATCTGCAAGAAACCTCACCCTTGCCGAGGATCTTGGGCTTGATATGTTGACCCTATGCAATGGTTGCTACGAAACGTTAGCCGAAGCAAATGAGGCTCTTAAGCATGATGCCGAAAAAAGAAGTAAGGTGAATACGATTCTGAGGCGCTATGGCAGAGAATATGCGGGAAAGGTGGATGTAAAGCACATTGTTGAAGCCCTATATGAGGACGTAGGGCTGAACGGCATTAGGAAGCATGTTACTAAACCCTTGAAGATCCGTGCTGCATTACATTATGGTTGCCACCTATACCGAGAATATAAGGCTTCAGATATAATGCGTAAACCAAACATGATGAGGGAAATAGCGATGCAAACTGGCGTAGATATAATTGACTACGGGCTTGAACGATTATGCTGCGGGTACCCAAGCATGCAGGCCGATGAAGAATTCTCTCTAAAACACAGGCTGCTTCCAAAATTAAGCCGCATGAGAAGTAAAGGTGCGGAAACAATACTTACAATATGCCCGGCATGCACAATACAGTTCGAAATCGGCCAGGTTATGCTTAGGTCTTATGGCTTCCAATTTAATATGCCATGCATAAATCTTATGGAGCTTTTGGCCTTATCTTTCGGCGTGCCCCATAGGGACCTGCATCTTGAGCTTCATAGAAGCCCAGTTCAACAATTAGTTCAAAAAGTATTGAGGGTGAGCTAAATGCCTGAAAAAGTGTATGTCGGTCCATATAGACCGCAACTTGTCGAACCGGAGCGATTTGAACTCCTTGTTGAGGGAAACAGAATAATTGATGCTAAAATTGAACTAGGCTATATGCATAGGGGCATAGAGAAATTATTCACAACGAAAACTTACATGCAGAGTCTAGCCCTTGCTGAGAGAATATGTGGGATATGCTCCGGAATCCATACGCTTTGTTATGCGCAAACAGTTGAGAAATTGATGAATATTGAAGTTCCTGAGCGTGCAAAATATCTCCGCTGCGTATACATGGAGCTTGAGCGCTTGCACAGCCACTACTTATGGTTCGGTATATTAGCCCATAGTTTAGATGAGCATAAAGCGTTTCTAAAAATAATGGTTGAAAGAGAGAGAGTCCAGGATCTGCTTGAGTATCTAACTGGCAATAGAATGAACTATTTGATAAACACTATTGGCGGCGTCCGAAGGGACATAACGCCTGAAAAAGCTGAGAAAATACACCGATTTTTAAATGAAAGCAAGTCTCTATCAGACTACATAATGGAGCTTCTAAACGATAATGGAGATTTCACCAGAAAGACGAAGGGGGTCGGCGTGCTGCCTAGGGAGAAGGCTTTGGAGGTGGGCGCAGTTGGGCCGACGCTTAGAGGCTCTGGGGTAGCCAGCGATATTAGGAAGGACGATCCATACGCTGCTTATGACGAGCTTGACTTTGAAGTTATAGTTGAAAATGATGGCGACGTGCGCGCTAAAGCTCTCGTTAGGGCCGGAGAGACCTATGAAAGTATGAAGATAATTGAGCAGGCGCTTGACAATTTGCCATCTGGCGAAATAGTCTCTGAGCGTAAAGAGCCGAAGATCGGCGAGGAATTTGGAAGAACTGAGGCGCCACGCGGCGAGCTAGTCTACTATATTAGATCTAATGGAACAAACATACCTGAAAGGGTTAAGGTTAGAACCCCTTCATTCGCCAATAACTTCGCCATACTTGAAATGCTCCGAGGGGAAACTCTTGAAAATGTCAGAGTCATCATTGAAAGCATAGATCCGTGCTTCGCCTGCACAGATCGCGTGACGGTAGTGGATGCGAAAACTGGCGAGAGAAATTGCATGTGCCTAAAATAGGAGGTGGAAGAATGGGTAAGATCTCGGTTTATCGTTTCCTATCAGCCGGATGCAACGGTTGTGACGTGCAGGTTCTAGAATGCCTAGTTCCGCGCTATAAGCTTGCTGAGTTAAACGTTGAAGTTGTCTCAAACCCTGAGGAAGCGAATGTTCTGGTTTTAACTGGCGGAGTTAACATTAAGGGAAGAGAGGAACTTATAAAAGTGTATGAAAAGATTAACCCGCCAAAAATAGTAATTGCAGTGGGAAATTGCGCGCTAACGAAGGAAATATTCGATAAAGGCTACCCGATGGTTGGTCCGCCGGATCAGATAGTTCCGGTTAACTTCTATGTTCCAGGCTGTCCACCTAGACCTCAAGCTATAGTTAAGGCTGTTACGCAGATACTTGGCGCTAAACTTGAGGAGAAGGAGGATTATTGGGTAACGCCGGAGGGCTTCAGGGGAAAGCATGAATTTGACCGCGATAAGTGCATCGGATGCGGCGCCTGCGCCCAAGTCTGCAGCTCAGACGCCATAGACATAATTGACGAAGGCGAAAAAAGAGTGGTAAGAATTAATTATGGGCGCTGCTCATTCTGCGCCTTCTGCCAAGATGAATGCCCAACGCAGGCAATAAGGCTCACACGTGAATACCACCTTCTAACCAATAATCGGGGAACAACTTACGTCACAAATGACGTTAACCTGCTTGAATGCGCATCGTGCGGGACATTCTTCTTCCCGCAGCCTCAGATAGATTGGGCGCTAAAGCGCATAATTGAGGAGAAAGTTCCAAAATACTTGGAATTTAAGGATGAGATCTTAGATGCGATGAAATTGTGCTTGAAATGCCGAAGAGAAATAATGAATGTAAAAAAGGCTAAAAAGACACTTGCTGAATTATCGGCTAAAGCTCGAGGATCCTAGTTAAGTTGCGTCTACAATTCTCCAAAAATTTTCGCTCATATAAAGGAGATGGTACATAGCTTCTAAATTACATTCTTCTTCATGATTTATGTTCCGGTAGAGCACGTTTTGGTCTTATTTTAGAGGAATTGTGGAATGGAAAAGACCATGTATCATCAGCTTTATATGAGCGAAAATTTTATTTTAAATTTGTTCTAGCGCGTTTAGGGCACATGGGGTTTCACTGTAACTTTTACTTCGCCGTTTTGGCTTATGGTAATTAGGCCCATCGGCAGATTAATTGCACCTAAGGTTCTCTCTAATCTTTTCATTCGAGGGCATCTCTCGGGAACAGCAATATATGTTGGGATAAAACCATTCTCAACACAGCAAATTAAGCATTGCCCCACATTTTTATAACATTCTGAAAGTTCCTCGCCGCACTCAACTGAGCAGGAAACTATGCAGTATGCCATTTTATATCCTATGCTGTAGCTATCCTCCACTTCATATACTTCAATCCGTTTATCCTCAGAGCGGATTATGCTTGTTGGAAACATTGATGTTAACCATTTTGACAAAATCTCAGAAAATTCATTTTTGAACATTGCCTACATTCACCCTCTTAAATTAGATCATGCATAACTCAAGTAACTTTAAATGCCATTAATTTAATAATTGTTTCGCTAATATATAATTTTAGGATCTAACCTGATATCTTGCTTGTAAAGTTAGCACTATGATCAATAGAGCTGTTAGAAATGTTGCCATAAATATTATTGTTTGAGAGAGAAGGTAAAGGGCATCTGTTTTGGAAGCCCATGCAGCCATCTTCAAGATAACGCTTAAAGATGTAAATGCAAGGCATAATCCAAATGCTATTTTAAAATTCTTCTCCTTCACGTATTTCGTCGCTGAAATACCGATCTGCAAACCCATTAAGGAGCCTGCGAACATTAAAATCGCTAATGAAACATCAACATTTCCCTTTGTTGCATGGGATGCCGCTGCGAACATGCAGCTTAGAAATATTTCAAATATGCTTGTTCCAGCAGCAACTGCGGGCTTACAGCCAATAATATAAATCAACGATGGGACAAGGATAAAGCCCCCGCCGGCTCCTAGGAAACCAGAGAAGAGGCCGGTAAATAAGCCGAGCAGAATTATTGCCCAGAGAGACTTTGGTGCGATGCCGGGCTGTGATAAAGTAATCATCGGCGGAATTTTGAGATTAAAAATTTTGCTAAGAGACAGTTTCCTTCGTGTAGAAAATTTATGATGCCTAGGTTTGGAAGCCTCGTAAATCATGTAGGCTGACGTCAGAGTTAAAATTATGATGTAAATTAAGCTTATTAAAGCGTTTAAATGCTGAACACTGATCTTTTCAAAGTATTCTATTGCTTGAGCCCCCAATTCTGCTCCAAAAATTGAACCAGCGGCTATGATCACGCTTAATTTCAAATCTACATTACCTAGGTGCTTATGTCTAAAAGCGGCAACAGCTGAGGACATGAAGATTTGCATAACATTTGTTCCAACTGCAATATTGGCCGGAACTCCCAAACTCAAAAGAAACGGCGTGAGAATGAAACCCCCGCCGAAACCTAGGAAGCCGGATAAAATCCCAACGACAAAACCCATTGTTGCTAAACAGAAAGCTAAATACAAGTCCAATATTGGCATTTTAACTCATCGTTAAATTTTTAACTACTGAAAAATGAAAAATTAGGGGGAAATATTTTTACAAGACTTTTCATCCGCGTAACCTGCCCTCTAGCTTGCTAACCCACTTATTGTATTCTCTGGCGCTCAGCAGGTCGCTTAGCTCCTCTTCTAAAACAGTTGAATTTTTCGGTTTAATCTCAAGTATCCAGCCCTTTCCGTAAGGATCCTCGTTTATTAAGTACGGTTCATTTTTAAGTTCCTCGTTAACTTTAACTATTTTGCCGCTGATTGGCGCGTAGACGTCGAACATGAACATCCATGTTTCCACAACCCCCACGGGATCCATCTTATTAATCTCCTTTCCGGCAGGTTCAGTTAGCACATGCGCTATGCCCTTAAGGTGTCTCGCTGCATAGTCAGATAAGCCGACGCGGATGTTTCCCTCAGAAGTTATCTGGGCCCATGTGTGTTTAGGCGTGTATAACATTTGCTCCTGAACCTTTGCTAATACCTCCCCGCGTTTTTCCGCCGGGATTCCCTTGGCGCGCATCAGTTCCTCCAGCCGCAGCCTTATGGCTTCTGAAACAAACTCCGATATGCTTCTATAACGTCCAGTCTTAACCGCTTTCTCAATTTCCTCTATTAATTCTTGCTTTATACTTACGGTTCTCCATTTTGACATATATACACTCCTCTTTTACTTTTGAGTGATATATAACTTAAGCGAAAAATATATATTTAATGCAAAGAGAATATTAATTGGTAAATATTGCATATAGAGGTGGTAATTTGGAAAGTAGAAAACTGCAGAGGGTGGGGCGTTCAACATTAACAGTTTCCCTACCGAACAAGTGGGTGAAAGAGAACAACATTAAACCGGGAGACTCAGTCTTCATAATAGCAGAGAAGGACGGCACTTTGAAAATTGTGCCCGGCTACGCTGCGCATCGAGAGGAGGTTGAGGAGGAGTACATAATTAATGTCGACGCTTGCGATGAAAGCGGCATGCTTGAAAGGATAATTGTTGGAAGCTATATACTTGGACACAATGTAATTAGGATGATTTCATCAAACCGTATAGAAAAAGAGCACATAAACGAAACCCGCAGAATTACTCGTAAGCTAATCGGGTTAGGGATATTGGAAGAATCGGCCACGCAAATACTTCTTCAGTGCTCACTTGACCCGACAAAATTTAAGATTGACATGCTAGTTAGGCGCCTCTCACTTATTGTCTCAACAATACTAACTGAAGCTATGCAAGCCTTTATGGAGAATAATGAGTCTTTGGCTGAAGAGTCTATTGAACGGGAGGATGAGGCCGATACAATTTACTATCTAGCTACACGCTTGCTTCTTCATGCGCAGAGAAGACCCAATATTGCGGAGCAGATAGGGATAGCTGATCCACTCTTCATTCCGGCCCTGAGGCTAATACTACAATCCCTAGAGTTAATTGGGGATTATTCAGAAGATATTGCGAAGAAAGTAATAGCTATTGGAACTTACAGAGA
>JAGTQL010000085.1:0-6018 GCA_018396555.1 Candidatus Bathyarchaeota archaeon
GGTTTGATTGCTAGCTGAAAGCTTAGGATAGGAGTAACGCTTCTTGGGCTATCCGGCCATAAATTTTATATAATATTTTCCTAAAAGAAGGTAAGGGAAATAAGTTGATCCTTCCTGGTAAAAATTTTGAGTTGGTGCTATTCTTGGTGCTTCTGGGGTTGCTCTATGTAGCTATTGAGCTATCTCATCGTGGTATAAAGGTACCAAAAATCCGTGAGTTAGCCGCTTTGCAGGCTATTCCAGAGGTTGTTGGTAGAGCTGCTGAGCTGAATAGGCCTGTCCACATCTCCACAGGGATTGGAGGATTAAGCGACGAGTGGGCACCGATGACAATAGCTGGAATGGCGATATTAAGAAATGTAGTTGAGTATTGTGGAAGGTTGGGGGTTCCTGTAAAGTACTACTGTATTAGAGCGCATATGCTACCAGCCATGCAAGACCTAGTTAGGAGTGGATATGTTAAGGGGGGTAGACCAGAGATATACTCTGAGGATATGGTCGAGTTTATTGGTGATGGACAGCAGAGAGCATTAATGGCGGCTATGATGGGATATATCACTAGGGAAAAGCCTGCAGCCAACATCCTACTAGGCGCCACCTTCTATGAGACCTATATCTCCCTCGGATGTGGTGCGGTTCAGGGATGTCTCCAGATAGCTGGAACTCCGAGGCTTTATTATCAAGGAATCTTGGTTGCGCTGGCTGATTATCCCCTGATTGGGCAGGAGCTGTACGCTGCAGCTGCTAAGGTTACGGGAAATCCGCCTGATTTGGGTAGCATAGCTGGACAGGACTATAACACAGCAGTCTGTCTTATTTTGATAGTGATATCTACAATTCTAGCGACCATCGGATCCGCATTATGGAATATGTTGCTGAAATGGTAAAGCCGAGGTGAGTTTTATGTTGTCGTTGAGAAGACGTGAGATATGCATTCTCCTCTACATAATTCCTGCAGCTATAATACTAATCAACCACTTTACAGGAGAACTCTCCGCTGCAACATCAGAGGTTTTATTATGGGCATCTACATTGGCCACCTTCGCTATATTATTAGGGGTTATCACCCTATTTCAACACCATACAACAATCTTAGCGAGGAGAAGAAGGGAATGGCCTTACAGTACAATCCTGTTAGCAAGCTTTATAATAACATTTGCTTTTAACTACATTTATCCTACAGGATATGACTTTGTAATAAATCGTCTTCTAGCCTCCTTACAGATGGCTCTTCTGGCCTATGTCGGCTTCTACTCATATACTTTGTTCTTTAGAGCATCTGGGACAAAGAACCCCTATGTACTTATCCTCCTATTATCCATATTACTAGGATTGTTCTACAATCTACCAATGAGGGATGTAATTTGGACAGGTTGGGGGCCGCTCGGAAAATGGGTTAACGATGTACCCAATACTGGTGGGATGAATGCTTTGGTGATTGGAGTGGGTATCGGAACCATCGCACTTTTCATCAGAACAATTTTGGGCTTTGAGGAATCTTATCTAGGGGGGTAGGAGGAAAAAGGAGTGTCATTCAGAAAGTGGATCTCTGAAAGAATAAATCAAGATAGAACAATTTTTCTCATATACTTACTGTTGATAGCTATTCCCATGTTAAGGCCCATTGGTCTACCTCTACCAATTGAGGAGCCGACGAGAAAAGCATATGAACTACTCGAGAAGGTTCCAAAGGGAGGTGTAATCGTTCTAGTCTCGGATGAGGGATTCCCAAGCTGGGCAGAACTAGGCCCTGGGGAGATTGCAGTATATCGCCATGCCTTTAGAAAAGTTAAACAGGATGGATGTAAGGTAATTATGCTCACTTGTTATGAGATAGCGGGTATGATTCTAGGCGAGAGAGCACTCAGCTATGTCGATCTAACAGGTTTAAAATATGGAGAGGATTGGGTTCAATTAGGCTATATACCAGGATATGAGGCAGTGCTTGCAGCGATGATGTCGGATCTCAAGAGTATAGCCCCGGTGGATAAGTTCGGAACTCCAACAAAGGATATTCCGATGCTGAAAAATATAAATAGCATAGATGATTACGACCTCCTCTACGCATGTACATACACTGCTATGGATGTATATATCCGGCAGTGGGGTGAGAAGGCCCTAGCGAAGGGAGTTCCGATAGTAATCAACATGCTCTCAGGGACCGTCCCCCTTGCTATGCCCTATTACAGGGCTGGAACACTGACTGCTTACTTAAATAGCGTTGTTGCAGGCGCCGGATACGAGTTATTGATCGGTCAACCTGGGATGGGAGCGGCTCTAATGGATGCCCAGTCCACCGCACACATATTGGCTATAGGTTTGATCATCTTCGTGCAAGGATTATTTATTTTAAGATTGACGGGAGGCAGGAGGTAGAATAGTTATGTCCTTTGATTGGGGAACCGCTGCTGAGATGGCCCTTGTTCTTATGGCATGGAGCCTACTGTACAGGGACAATGTCTTCTATAGAGTCGCTGAAAATTTGACCATTGGCTGGTTCATGGCAATGTCCCTCGTAATAGGATTAGGCCTTTTAAGGACACGTGTTTACAATCCTCTATTCATTGAAGGCAGATGGTTAAGTCCACTAATAATAGTGACGATCCTAGGTCTCTTCTACTTATTACGCCTATATAGGGAGACGCGGTGGCTTGCCAGATGGCCTATATCATTGATGGCTGGAGTCGCGTCGGCGGTGGCTGTGAAAGGAGTGATCTACGCCCAGATAATAAGATTGGTGACTATGAAAAGCTGGGCGGTAGGTGGGCTAGAAACGATAAATAACATTATCATCGCAGTGTTTACATTCACAGGCCTGAGTTACTTTATCTTCACTAAGGAGCACAGGGGAGTACTCGGCTACCTAGCCGGGTTTGGACGCTACGCCCTGATGATCTGTTTCGGGTGGACAGCAGGTACCTACCTCATGTCTCTTATATCTATGAGCGTGGGACACATGCAAACATTAATGCAAGTTCCGGGAATCTATGTATCAGCGGTAGCAGTTATAATATTGATCATAGGCATCATATATGACACAAAGGTAAAACCCAAAATATAAAAACAGAAAGGCTCCCTTTTTTCTTATAAAAAAGAGGGAAAATTATGTTATCTCTCTATTTTAGAAGATCTAATATCGTCAGAACAAGGATTTTAGCACAGTCTACAACTTTCCTGATCTCCACATATTCATCGATTTCATGAGACTTCTCCCATCCAGGCCCCCAGGTTATTGCAGGTATATTAAAATCGTTTATGAAGTTCCTCTGATCCGTGGACCCCAATGTACCAGCAGGCTCTGGATAAACGCCGGTGATCTCCTTAGTGTTCTTTCTAACAACCTCTGCTATCTCATGATCCACAGGAATCTCAGCAGACTCATATAACATCACTCTCTTCCACTCACATCTAAATTCTGGGTCCTCGCTACTAATCCTACGGATGATTTCCTCGATCTCCTTGTCAACCTGCTCAATTTTCTCACCAGGTATTATTCTTCTGTCTATAGATAGCCAACAAGATTCTGGGATCACATTCTCCTTTGTACCTGCTCTAATCATGGTAACTGTGCAGATATCTTTCCCACATAATGGATGGATCCTTTTTCCTATCTCATCATTATATTCCCGAATAGCTGAGATGAGTTTCAAAGCCTTATATATAGCATTGATGCCCAGTTCTGGTCTACTTGCGTGGGTTGGCTTCCCCTTTATGTTGATGTGATACCATGCTAAACCCTTCTCAGCAGTCATAACCTTCAGATCCGTTGGCTCAAGCACGATGCCCCAGTCGCCGACGAAATCCTCCTCTAATAGAGACTTTGTGCCAGCTTCACCAGTTTCCTCACCCATTGCGAACTGGAGTACAAGGTCTCCCCTAAGTTCAACCCCACTCTCCTTGATGACCTTGGCTGCTATCATGGCCGCTGCAATCCCACCTTTCATGTCACAGGCCCCCCTTCCATAGATTCTCCCCTCCTTCACGATACCCTCATAGGGGGTAACACTCCAATTGCTTAGGTCTCCTTCAGGAACAACATCAATGTGGCCATTCAAGATGAGTCTGGGTTTCCCTTCACTTCCCTTGTAGACGACGCCAACCGAAGGCCTGCTCGGCTCAGGTTTATAAACATATTTAGGCTCAAATCCCCAATGTTTCATCTTCTCATAGATATATTCAGCAACCACCTTCTCATTCCCAGGGGGGTTTTGACTAGGCCTACGGATTAGCTCCCGCAGAACCTCAACAACCTCTTCTTCATTAACCAGATTCAAAATATGAGACTTCGATAACATTCTATCTATTGACTGATTCTTTAAAGATAATAAATATTTCTCTTAATTCCAGACGAGAGCCATATGGAGATAGCTCTATGAACACGGGACTATAAGGAGGCGATGCGAAAGGAAGTTATAGACTCTTCTTGACTTGATAGTAGCTCAACGAATTGATTCGTTTACATCTAATGGAATATACATGATGAATATTAAAAATAAACTCGAACTCATAATACGAGAAAAATTAACTAACAATTTATTTAGTGCATATCGAGTTGATACATCTATAAATTAGACTCAAAGAAAAATTTTTCCCATTTCTTATACTGCGCTGAGGACATTATCTCTCGGAATTGTTGACTCAGTTCAATGATCAAAGGTTCTGATAAGTAATTCGTTTCATATCCTAACTGGGAATGTACAGGCAACCCTTCTGCCAGCCCCTTAAAGACGTTATAAAAATCAATGAATTTTCTAGTTTTTAATGATATACCATATTTTTTGGGTGACAAAAATCGGGGAGAAGCTGGCTCTAACTCAATGGGATTACAGCTTATAGATACGACTGGATACTCTTCAACCATTCTCTTTGCCAGCTTGATTGTCTCCTCAAAATGGGAGACAGTCTCCCAAGATAGGCCAGATGTAAAATATAGTTGAATTGGTATCATTTCTCTTTTTATATTTTCAAGCCAACGTAATAACTCACTATTGCTGTAATAAAAGCCCTTATTAAGTTTGCGTATATATTCCGAACCCGACTCAGGAGAAAGAGTAAGAGTTGAATAAAGAGGATTAAAGGTGCGATTAAAATCTCTCAAGAAATTCCTATCAGATAACGACCATAATAAAAATTGAGCACTTATGTCTATTTTTTCTCTCCGAATCATATCAAACAAATCATGGTAATAATCTCGTTTCTCTGGAAAAGGATCGAAGTCCATATAGACACATGAAATCTTCATCTCCTCAAATCTAGCTAGCTCTGCCAAAACTCTCTCCTTAGCTCGAAAGACCGGTTCCCTACGTCCGGTGAGGAGTTGGAAGGCATCCTTGCCACCACCGCAATATGAGCAATTCACTGAACATCCACGACCTAGGCACAACCATCCTTGAGTTTTGAGCTTAGCTTTATCCTTGAATGGATCAAGATCACCAAATTGAGAGATATTTCTAATATATTCATCAAAATTTGAAAGAAGATGAAGATTTGAGAAATTAAGCCTATTTAAATCAGATGAATTTGCAACATATCTATCTTTGCTTCTTTTAAGGGATTCCGCGTTACGGTATACGAGGTTTGGCACTTCTCTAAGATCTTCTCCATCTTTACACTTTAGCAATTTAAGTAGGGGAAGTTCAGCATCTCCGCATATAACAGCATCAATACTCTTAAAGTTAGATAAAATCTCTTCAGCAAAATAAGAGGCAGTAAATCCTCCGAGAACTACAAAAGCATTTGATAATCGCTTTATTAAACTTGAAATGCGAATTGCATCATATGAGTGAACATACCAATGTAAATCAATTCCTACCATTAAGGGATCATAGTTTTTAATTAAATCTTCTAAATTGAAATTTCGATTACAAATTTGTTCAATTCCGGTATGAATTATCATTGTTTCATATCCCTCTCTAATTAACAAATCCGCTAAAGCAACAGTACCCATGGGAATAATTGTATATGTTACAGCATTGTTTATTTTGGACGAAGTATTTTTGATATGTTGCAAATTCATCT
>JAGTQL010000085.1:6059-6585 GCA_018396555.1 Candidatus Bathyarchaeota archaeon
TCTTTAATAACTTAATCGTATGCACTTTACTGAATCCATAAAACTTCAAAATATTATTCATAAAATCCTGTTTATTATGAATAAGAGCAAATTGACATTTTTTAATTCCCCCTTTTTTCATCATATTTATAGTGTGATATATTAGGGCAATAATTAGCTCATCTCTTTCTTCATCTATCGCCCAATTTATAATTTTACCACATTTAAAGGGGAAATCTTTAAAGTTGTGATAATGTAAATATGGAATGGGAGAACAACGCTTTCTGAATAATTCAAATAAATTTGGAATCCATTGTACAAATCCATTAATTGATGAATTCATTGAGGTTTTATTTTTTTTATTTAAAATGAACATCGATTTATTAAAGGGAGGTAATAACCTATGAAATACTATCAAATCTTTGGTTGATAGAGAAAAAGCTTTTATAGAGGAATTATTTATTTTATCTTTTATCTTTATAAAATCACTTTGATTTATAATTTTAGCTGTATATTTCTTAGCATCACTTATCTTCTCCTTTAAATG
>JAGTQL010000085.1:6614-7189 GCA_018396555.1 Candidatus Bathyarchaeota archaeon
AGCAAAATAAAGAGTTCACTTCATTAAATCCGTACTTCTGAAAAAATTTGAGATCATCAGCTTGAAACTGGTCTCCATTCAAATAATATGATAAGTGCGAAAGAGATGTTGGATATGCAATTGAAGATGTGAAATTCTCATGAATTTCCAATTCGATCTGATTACAGTTCTTCTTATTTGCAAACTCTTCAATTTGCATAATAAAAAAATCCATGGTATCCTTCATATTTGACCTATTGAACCAAAATGGATGTGTTAAATAAAAAATAAGCTCATCTTCATCGTTGATATAAAAGAAACTAAAGCAAAACATCTGATCAACTAAAATTTTTCCCTCGAACTTCGAGATAGTTATTGGGAAAAATCTTTGAATACTTCTATTTTTATTATATATAATATCTGAAATCATTCCAAGAGGAAATGACATAAAATCAGGTCCGGTATAGATAAATGGAGCCTCATTAAATAGTGCAATAGGTAATCTACTTTCAATTTTGAACCCGTTTTCCCTAATAATGAAGGTCAAACTTTATCCTCCTTAAGCAAGTTTTCTTAAAAATTTTAAACTATTCTTC
>JAGTQL010000087.1 GCA_018396555.1 Candidatus Bathyarchaeota archaeon
TCCAGCACCTCCTCATGAAGGCTTCCGCGCGGTGAATGTTCCTCTGCCATGAAACCCATATGGCTAATAGCTCACGTGTATCCACGTCTATCGCAGCCCAAACATAGCGCCACTCGCCGTTAGCCTTAATCTTAGTCTCATCGACTGCTACCATACGCCTTGGTTTAGCCTCAACGTTGACTGTCACCTGCCCCAGCCTCTTAACCCAAAGCCTTACGGCCTCATGGCTGCATGGAACAAACCGCAGAACATAGGTTACATCCCTATAGCTCAAACCAGCCATATAGAGCAGAATCGCCCTAACCTTAGCCTGCAACGAAAACCTATTAATCCTGAATAAACCACTATCCTTAAGGGCTTCGAGGAGCCACCTGATGAAAATCACCTCCAAAAACGGCTTCTCAAAGCTCACCTAAAAACATAACTTGACAGTATCAAAAGAATTAAAAGTAATGCTAATATTTTATGCTTCAATTTTTACACCAACGATGATGTCTATGCTAAATTTAATTTATAAATCTTTAGCAGCATGCCTTAAAGAGGCTTTTCTTCGCAAAAATTGAACCCCGATCATTATTACTTGGTACACTATAATCCAGATTATGGAATATAGTGGACCATAATGATCGTGGAAACGTTGAACCTCCAGCGATGTGGCACCATACTTTATTGCCAATATAAAAATTTCAGCTATCCTCAGAGCGTTGATAAAATATGTGATTACAGCGCCTATTAGGAAGTAGGCCGCTTTCTGCCTTAATGAGGCATCATTATCTTCTATGAACAATATGGTCACGAGTGAGTATATTAGGAGGCTATCAATTCCGGAGCACGGCCAAGCTATGCCGAAGGATGCTTCACCCATATCGCTCTGAACTCTCAGGATTGGTACTTTATAGGCTTGCCCCTTTAATTCAGTTTGGTAGCCCATGAGGGTTAAGAGATTTGCTGCGAGCATAGTTGTAGTTGGTACAAATATCTGGAATGGCGAAAACTCCCCAAATGGGTAAAGATTATCTATAAGGAAGATTAAGCCAACGACGCCTAGTAGGGTTATTGGAAGCGCAAAGCGTCTTAAACCCTTAATCCCGTAGATTAACACCACTAGTAACAGAGATAAAACTGTGAAGACGAGGTATTCTATCGTGAGGGGCATAAATTTTGACCACCAATCCAGCCCATAATGTTTAGGAGATATCTCCATGATCAGCGCATTCAGGCCAGAAAAGTTTGAAATAAAAACATATATTGTGGGAAGCAACGCTGTAATGATCGATATTATAAAACGCTTAGAGCGCGGCTCTTGAACCTTCACGTCAATTTTTTCCCATTTCAATATTAATTCAAGCGAAGCTAGCCATAAAAAGAAAAGATAGTATACTCTGCCCTTCCAAGTTCTTTCATAAGATTCTCGGTATAGGAAGTATAATACTGTAAAGGATGTTAGAAATGATAAAATAAATAAAATCTTCATTAAATTAGATAGATGCGTGAAACGTGTGAACTTATATTTTAATGTCCGCATTAATCTCCCATGCTAATCCTTTTCTGACAATTTTCATTTAATCTATTGATGATAGTCCAAGTAGTTATACTTATTGACTTAGGCAACGTTGATGTTTGGTGAACTGAAAAATAAAAAATTGCTTAGGTGGGAAACCGATGTTGAGAGAAGATTCAACTATAACTTCAATTTTCTGTGGACAGAAGAATTGTTAGGCGCTGTCCCCTACTGAGAATTAGCGGTTCAGTGAAAATTAATTCTCCATCCTTTAGCCATTCACATTCAACTTCCTCCTCGGCGGAGATGACTGTTTTTATTCTCTTATCCTTTAGGAATGGTAGGCTTAGGTTTCTTATTCTGAGTTTTCCATAGTGTACTGTTATTGTTACCTTGTCGGTTTTTGCTTCGAATGTTCCCCAGCCGGTTCCGATGGACCAGAAACACTTGAAGCCTCCATCCGCCATCCCTGTTGGATTAAACTCTACCCTGTCTTTCGTCATGTCGAATTTGGAGCCACTGAGCGCCAGCAATAGTGCGTAGGATGCCATAGACCGCGAATAGTTGCTCCCGCACTCGATCTCGTTCCATGGGTTTCTCTTCTCCCCATCGTATCGGTCTCTAACGGCCTTAGATATCCCCAGCCCCTCATTTATAAGCCCCTCCTGAATCATATGGGATGCAACAGCATACTCTGTTCCACACCATGTTTCCTCAGCATATGGGACGGGTATGACCGGTTTGATTTTTCCCTCTGGCCAGCTGCAAACTATTGTTCCTGCCTCATCGTTTAGGCTGAATATTCTGCATGGGTTAAAGAAGCTTCGCATACTCCTCTTAAAATTATACTTGTAGATTGATCTCAGCGCGCTCTTAACCTTCTCCCCATCGAATATTGCGCCTAGACCGCATATGTTGGCGTGCCATTGGGCAAGCACCTGATCGATACCGCAGCCCTCGCCTATCTGATACTTTATTTCACCATGTTCCTCATCCCAGTAGACGCTTATAACAGATGGGTCTGTTGAAGCATACTTCTCAAGTATTGATTTATCCTTTAGGTTAATGAGCTGATGGAAGTATTCGCCGTTAAACAGGTTCTCCTCAACCCAGCGCTTACCCCTATTAAACAGCGTCCTATACTCTTCAGCCCTTTCCCCTTCGCCTAGATATTCAGCCATCTCTGCTCCAGCTTTCAACGCTGCGAGGTACAGTCCTGTCAACCAGGAATTCGGACCGAAAAGCTCTATATCAAGCGTGTTATGCTGACGTCCCTCTATGACGCCATCCTTATCGAAGTCCCATTTGTCCTCATTTGTTTCAGACCATGCGTATTCAATGGAACGCCTTATTGAGAGCCAATTTGCCTTAAGCCACTCACCATCCCCCGTGAACTTCCAGTAGGCGTAGGCCCTAACCACGCTGCCAAACTGCCCATCTACGGCGGCATGGGGAAAAGCCCATTGACCTCGGCCTAGCGGCAACTGCGACCGGAAGCTTATACGCCCATCCTCCCGCTGATCATACTTGTAGTGTAAATCCCACATTGACCGGTCTAGTTTTGGGAACAGAAATAGGGGTGCATACGCGTAGCTCCAAACGTGCATGCAGCTTCCCTCGCAGCATCCGGAGTTCGGATGGCACCCCTCAAAACCATAGAGTGAACCATCTTCTAGGCGTAGGACCGTAGGCGACTTAAGAATCGACAGGTTTGCTGAGACGGCATCTATAACGAAGGGTGGAAGCGTTGAATCGAATAAACTGTCTCTAAAGGCAGACGTCTCCTCATAAAGCCTATCCCAGTTTTTTAGGCAGTAAAGGGCTGTTTCAACGGAATTCTTAAAGATCTTAGCATAATAGTTCCTCCATATAGCTGGTTTCTCAGCTTTCTCCGGGTTCCAGTAATTATAGCAGTTTGGGAAATTCCACGCTATTATAAATCTAGCCCTCCTGAATTCTTTAGGCTTTACGCTCAGGTGCGCTGCGAGTATAGCATGATCCCTTATCCCTTCCTGGGGCTGAGGATATCTGCGGTTCCTAAACTTCCCAGGCGATGTAAAATCCTCCCAGTAGACATATAGCCCATCAAACCAGGGTCCTCTAAACCCATACTCTTGGTAGCTAACTTCCGAGGTGTCTGTTGCTATTGTCAGGTCTCCAAACTCCGGATCATCCTCCTGAACCTTTGATGATGACATCTTTATGAAATGAACCCCTTCACTTTCTCCATAAACGTTGACTGTTGTTCCGGCTTGAAGGGGATTTTGAACGGTGAGGCATATGGTATATGTAATTTCACGCTCGCTCGTATTCCTGATTTCTATTTCGAAGAAGGCTGCCGGTATGCTTGAATCTAAATCGTTAAGCGGAATGAGCGGGTTGAAGGCTCTCATCCTAACTTTTCCCGGAAACTCCTCATCTGAAAACCTTATTTCCGCAGTGGGATATGTGCCCTCAAACTCGAAATTTCTAAAGTGCGGTAAACCGGCCATATACCCTATCGGCGGCCCGAAACCGAATGATTGAAACATGGGCTTATTGAAATCACCCATGTATGGAGGCGGCAGATCACCGTTTAAAATGCGGGCATCTAAGATCTTTCCGTCAGATTCAGCCTTAACGGCAAAGTGCGAGATGCCATTCATGCCTCCTTTATTAGGCCTATTAAAGATCTCCCAGTCTATTAATCTACCATTCCCGGCTAATCCAATACAGCCAGTTCCAATTCCACCAATTGGGAATGAGATTTCCTCGGTTTTATTTTTCCCGTAAATGAAATGGGGGAAAGTGGACTCAGGCTCCTCAAATCTCTTTAAGTCCATAAATTTTTCACCTAGATGTTTGTTATAGTATCGTCCCCTTAAAATTTAAATTTGAGCGAATGCAGTATTTTGGCATTTAAGTATGCGTCTAATTCAATGGACAAAAGGCTTGTAGCGTAGATAGCTTTCCCAGAAGCGTGAGATAATGAGCCTAGATGCTTGGGTGGAGAAGAAGGATGCATAAGGCACTATATGGCGTCGTATATTTTGCGGCCCAGGTTTCTATAAGTCCTTCGTAACCTTTGTTGGTACTGTCAAGTTAAGCCTATACACTTATAAATTCACCTTATAAGTATGATCCCTTAACTTGACGATACTCCTTTGTTTTCTTTTTCTACGCTGATGTTCTCAGGTTGAATGTGAAGTTTGCATCGTTAGGATGGAGCATTTATGGCTTATGGAACGCAATTAATGACCCTATCGCCGGATACATTTCGGATAGAACTAGGACGAGGTGGGTAGGAGAATACTCTATATAGCCTTCGGAGCGCCTCCATTAGCAATCTCCTATATACTTGTTTGGATACCAGCAGCCTTCGGAGGAATGAGCTTTCCTCAAGCTGGGCGAAACGGGGACCCGAAGGGCACTTCATAGCCTTAACCAAAACTTCTTCTCTTGAAGCTTTCTTCTAATATGGCTGCATAGTCCCCTTCTTTTGATTGAGGAATCAAAAGAATTTCTTCTCGCCAGAACCGTCTCTTCACAGGCTTTTCTACGGTGCTTAAGGCCAGCCGTTCAATGATTCGCTTGAAGCTGGGCACAATCCTCAAGTCGATGGATTCGGTTTTTAAGCGTCTCCTCCTAAACTTCTTCCTCTTCGGCTTGTTTACGCTTTCCTACTAGAGCTCTTGATGGTCAGACGTTGGAATACCCACGTTAACAATGGTTGTTTCACCATTTGAGTTTCAGCTTAGTTACTAGATTGTGGCCGCTGCTGCAAAGTTTTAAATGGTTATTTTATAATTTTAATTGGACGCAGCTGCGGTGGAAATACGCTGCTGGAAACACTGTTTAAAATAATGTAAATATGACTCACCTTTAAGACCTATTGAAGAGATTGTAAAAAAGTGTATAGGCAAGAAATGCCCGTTATATGGGTGTAAGCTGCAAATCAGCAATCTTAACTTAAAGCGAAAACTTTTCTACTCTTTTCTATGAACTCATCTCAAAACTATTTAAGTCTTTCTTTACTATGTTTTGGTATGGGGTTCCGTGAGCTTTCCGATGGTGAGTGGGGGTTTATTAGTCCTTTGCTGCCTCCTAAGGCCTAGGGCTGACGATGGGAGAACAATAAATGGCATTCTGTATGTGCTTGTTTCAACCTTAGCTCCTGTGTCCGAATCTGATAAAGGATTGAATCTTGTTAAATGCTTCATCTATCTTCATGATGCGCTTTTCATCAACCATCTTAAACCTATCCCCCATCACTACAGTTGATATTTCCAGAAAAAATATCTACAGTTGATATGCTAAATGATCATGCATGATTAGCCGTCTCAAGGATGGGAAAGACGGGATCGACCTTAAGAGAAAGAGCTCCTACTGCTCTCCCTTAACGGTTAATTTATGAATTTATCTCCAAACTCTTTAATGTTTGACTAGTCGAATTTATGGAGAGGTTTGTTGTAAAGTTTACTTATGCCTGAGAAGGGCTGGGCTATCTTAACTGTTAGGGAGGCTATAGCTGAAAGGGTTAAGGAGCTAGCCCATAACAGGGGTTTAACGGTAGACGAGCTTCTAAATGATCCGATGAATCCGGATGGGAGAAGCGGATGGGCCGCATGCAACCTATGCTGAGCTAAAGTTAAACCTAAAAATCTACATGAACACGTAGTTAAAGCACATCCAAAACCTGCAAGCAACATTGACTAGTCAAAACCTAAATAGTTTTGAGATGAGTTCTATATATAAATATTTGGCGGAAATGCCCAGAGGAGGATATCATCCCAACGCATATCTGACTGAATATAGAAATGTTAAACTAGGCTTAAAAGCCAGAACCATAATACTGGAATTTTTAGAGAGGGCGTCAGCAGAGGTGAAGCTGATTTCCAAGGAAACGGGTTTGCCACATAATGTTGTTTTGCACCACCTTAAACTTCTAGAATCTAGGGGCATAGTTCAGAGGAAAAGCGGTCGGCCCTCTATATGGGCGCTCACTGGGCTTGGACAAAAACGCTTGGGTTAACGCTTAAAAACAGCGCTACCGCAAACTCAGCGATCAAATGTGCAGAAAAGCTAGGGGAGGGGGGCCCGGGGGGTCTCTGTCTCTCCCCATCAGCCAGCCTAGAAAAGGGAAGTGAACGCTTCTCTAAAGCGTTCCGGGCTCATCCAAAGTATATAAATGGTGGACCGGGCGGGATTCGAACCCGCGACCTCCGCCGTTCTCGGCTGAGGACAAGCCGCGTGCGAGGGCGGCATTCATGCCACTAAACTACCGGCCCTATTCTGAGACTCACAAGTCTAAAATTAGCTAGGGACAATTTAATTTTTGCGTAATAAAGCATGGGCTCTGTTACTTTAAGTGGGAGTTCTCCCTCGTTTAATCTTGGAGGTGATATGGTATTGTGATCTTTCGAGGGAGGACTCCCATCTGTATTGTTCTTTATGGTGTTTATT
>JAGTQL010000086.1:0-5789 GCA_018396555.1 Candidatus Bathyarchaeota archaeon
TTGTATATCAATGGATAGAGAAGTAATAATTGAATGCATAAATAAAGTGAATGAGATTTTAAAAAAGGATATTCCGGTTACATGGTATGAGCTCCCAAGGGAGGAGGCGCTGAAGATTCCGGGAGTTGTGAAGATGGCTGAGGCATTTCCACCAGACATACCATCTTTACGAATTGTGGAAATAGCTGGTATTGATAAGCAGGCTGATGGTGGAACGCATGTTAGAAATCTCAGGGAAGTTGGACAAATAAGGCTTTTAAAAGTTGAGAGTAAAGGTAGGCTCAACAAACGAGTATACTTCACACTGGAATAATCCGTTCAATATAAAAGGTGTTCCTTTGCATCTTCATGTTCATAAAAAGGCTTTTAGAGCATTGGGGATATCAGAGAGTTTCATTAAGGGTCTAAGTGAGAAGTCGATTTTAGCCGGGGTTGTTGCTAGAAGTGATGGAATAATTGATGGTTTCGTTTTCTCCAGAACAACGGTCGGGGGGATGGATGCAACTGAAAAAATAATTGAAATGTATAGGACGCTGGAGAGACGCGACATAAATGTCCTCATGCTAAATGGTTGCGTCATAAGCTGGTATAACGTGATTGATTTAGACAGAGTTTACAAGGAGCTGTCTCTCCCATTAATATGCGTAACATATGAGGAGTCTGAGGGGCTGGAAAAGTACTTCCTTGAACTATTCCCGCTAGACTGCGAAAAACGCATAGAAGTCTACCGTAAAAATGGTCCTAGAACGCTCATAACCCTCCGCACGGGGCACAGCATATACGTGAGATTTCTAGGCATGAATTTAGATGAGGCGAGGGAAGCATTGAACAAGTTTACACTGCATGGCGCTGTGCCAGAGCCTCTAAGAGTCGCCCGCATCCTAGCAAGATCGATTCTAAAGACCCTTTGAAACTGTCATACATGTTAAGCCTAGCCCACTATTCGAACCAGGCTTCCTAAGGCTTGTCCAGGCAGACCTCTTCTGAAACGCGCTCTAACAATCCCCTTGTTTCCATGAGGAGAAAGAATTACACCTACAATAGTGTTATTTTTTCCGTCGGACCATACGATTTTACGCCCAATAAGCTTGCCTACCTCAAACCTCGACCTAACGTTTGGAAACTGTATTAAGCATTCCCTAGACCTCTGAGTTCTAGGTCCTCTTCTATAACTTATAACTACGCCCTTAAGATTCATAGACATACATGTAACACCTCAACCAGTAGAGGAACATTGAAATAGTAACACTAAAAGTTCCCTATTTATTTTTCCGCTCATATAAGCTGATGATACATGGTCTTTTTCATTCAACAATTCCTCCAAAATAAGACCAAAACGGGCTTTGCTGGAACAGAAATTATGAAGAAGAATATAATTTAGAAGCTATGTACCGTCTCCTTTATATGAGCGTATTTTTCTTTAAAATTACTGCTTTTCATTATAGTATCTCATGAGATATTGCTGCTCAGGCTTCTTAAGTTTAGAGAGCTCTTTCCATTCGTCAATGTCTACCAGTCCACCGACCTGCTCCTTGATGCTTTTGGCCATTTTAGGCCCTATAAGAGGAAGCTCCGTCAGCCTACTTACTGGAGCCTTTTTCAAGTCTTCAATCGTTCTCAGCCCAGCATTATAAAGTATGCGCGCTCTAACCCTCCCAATCCCCTCAAGCCTCGCTATTGGCAGAAGCTCCGCTCTAACCCCCTTTTCAACTCTCGCCATGAGCTCAGCGAGCTTAGGCAGATAAACTTTATGCTCAAACAACTTCGCTAGCTCGTATGATGCGTAAAGAAGCCACTTAGCCGTCTCTGTTAAGTGGTATAAGTCCCCTGGCTCAACCCCAAACATTTCGATTATTTCATCCTCCGAGCGCTCTTCTATCCAAGCATTCAGTACGAGCGCCGTCTTAACTTCGCTTAGAAACTCCTCATAATCCATCCTATCAGCCCACTCATCAGGCGGATTTACAAGAAACTCGTCGCGATGCTCATCAATAAATAGCGATAACCTGCCAATTTCATTAGATAGGGGCCTAACTTTCGGATCCATATCCGGCGTATGGGAAATCATATGAAGGAAACTTATGCTTGCAAGTCTCGGCGCCTCAGCCTTAAATGAGTCACGAATTATTATTGCTGAAACCGGGTCGATATATAGCTGTGATACCCTTAAGCCGAAAGTTGTAGCCTTAAAATAGTCTCCCTCATACCTTATCATACCCTCGTTATGAAGAAACCTCAGTATTTTTGCTATTGCACCCTTTATTGCCCTAATATCATATTGGAGAGCAAATAACGTTTTACCGAAGAAATCATATACACTTTGCTCTGAAAAAGCAAACTCAGATGCTATTGTTGCGAGAACATGACCTCTAAGAACTTTCTCAACTCCAAGCTTAGACCATATTCTCTCCGGCTTAGCGAGAATAAAGCTGCCCATTAAGTAGTCCCTTTCTTCATCGGTTTTTGCAATTAGGATTGATTCGCCGATGTCATCGTATTTTGGGCGCCCAGCTCTGCCAACCATCTGCTTATATTCAAGAACCGTAATTGGGTAATAGCCATATCCAGGCTCATAGCGTCTATAATCGCTTATAACAACAACCCTAGCGGGCAGGTTTACACCAAATGCTAGAGTTGGAGTGGCTGTAAGAATCTTAATCTTTCCATCGCGAAATGCATCCTCAATTATCTTCCTGTGAACGCCTGAAAGCCCAGCGTGATGAAAGGCAACGCCATTTTTCACTAAATCAGATAGGAGCTCACTTATCCTTGTTCTTTCACCCGACGACTGAATCTCCTCAGCAACCCTGTTCAGCGAGCGCTTTAAAGACTTGGTCAGCAAATCGCTCATCTCTTGAGATGCCTTCCTAGCCAATCTGACAGCGTTCTTTCTTGAGGAAGCAAAGATCAGAATCTGCCCGCCATGTTTAACACTGTGCAAGGCCAGATTTATCGCAGGATCTTTAACCATATGGTTTATTTTAATTGAACCTCCATCCTTAAATTGAACCTCATTATTAAGAAGCACGCCTTCCCGGAGCTTAACCGGCCGCCATTCGGTTGTTATTGCAACGGCTTTAAGCCACTCAGCAATCTCATCGGAATTTCTAACAGTAGCGCTTAAGGCCAGTAATTGGACATCTGGGTTTATCTGCATTAAACGCGCAAGAATTACCTCCAGCGTCGGACCTCTCTCAACATCGTTAAGTAGATGAACTTCGTCAGCGACAATAAGCGAGATTTCACCTATCCAAGGGGCCCTGTGTCTTAATAGCGAATCGCATTTCTCATTGGTTGTGATTATTATGTCGAATTTGCCGAGCCACGGATCACTACTATCAAAGTCGCCGGTGCTTATTCCAACGCTGATTTTTTTACCATTAGGCTTCTTAATAACAGTGTATTTTCTAAATTCCTCATATTTCTCGTTTGCTAGTGCCCTCAATGGTGTTAGATAAAGAACCTTGCCGTCTTTTTCCAAAATATGCTTAAGCGCGCATAATTCAGCCACTAAGGTTTTACCTGAGGCTGTTGGGCTTGCCAAAAGAAGATTTTTACCCTCAAGAGCGCCGGATTTTATAGCTTCCTCCTGCGGTGGGAACAGCGCCTTTATATCAGATTCCAGTAGAACCTTTTTTACTTCCGGATGTATAGCTAATTCTTCGATGAACAAGACTTTATACCCTTTTTTTATTTATGTCTTCTTCAGATAGCCACCTCTCGGCTCGTAGAGCGTTCCTTCACGTATCATTTGCGCTATTAATTTTTCAGCTTCGCTCTTCGTTATATCGTATTCGCTGCTAAGTTTTTCCAGGAGGTCGGCTCTGTTAACCATCCCGGATTCTCGTTCCATTTCAATTAAAGTGTTCAATATGATCCTAAGCTTGTCCTGCATGCTTTTTGGTTTCCCAACCATTATTATATCTATGTCAAATTTACGGGAGGAAACATCTATGCCAACCTCTTCAAGGGACCTCCTGGTTATCGCTATAGCCGCCTCAGCATCCTCAACTAAAACAACATTTCTAAGTGCTGCGCGCGCCCTGGCCTCGGCTATTCTAACCAGCGACTCAAGCTGGCGAGCTGTAATAGCAACAGGTGAACCCTCGCCCTCACTTGCCGACCGCATAGCCAAATAGAACTCTTTTAGGCGGTCCATCGCTTCAGCTGTAAGAACTGGTCTGACATTATTCTTCGCATATGCCACGTATTTCCTTAGCAGATCAGGTGGAATCGGCGGTTCTATAGGCGGAGCTTCCTTCATATGTAACCTTAATAAGTGTTCACTCATTTGGGCATCATAATCTTTCTCCGGAACATCTCTTAGAACAAAAATTAAATCAAACCTTGAAAGGATCGTCACTGGCAAAGATATGTTCTCCGCAACAGTTCTATAGGAATCATATCTGCCTAACGCTGGATTGGCTGCTGCCAATATGGCTGTCCTAGCATTGAGAGTTGCCACAATTCCTCCCTTAGCCACAGAAATCGTATGCTGCTCCATAGCTTCATGTATAGCAACCCTATCTTCAGGCCTCATCTTATCAATCTCATCTATGCACGCTATGCCCTTATCGGCTAAAACAAGCGCCCCAGCCTCAAGGGTCATTCCGCCGGCTGGAGATGGTAAAACCGCGGCTGTTAAGCCGGCTGCGGTTGTTCCCCTGCCGCTTGTGTAGAGCCCTCTAGGTGCTATTCTTTGAACATAACGCAACAATTGGGATTTGGCGGTTCCTGGATCCCCTATTAGAAGTATGTTTATTTCACCTCTTATATTTATGTCTGGAAGATACTTAGGAACGCCTCCGAACAAAAGGTACATTATGGCTTCTTTAATATGTTCGTAGCCATATATTGACGGAGCTATCGACTGAATGATCTTCCGGTGTATAAGCGGATCCTTAGCCATCTTTAAAATCTGCTCCTCTTCTTCCGACGATATATAAAGGGATTCGGCCTCCTTACCGGCTGCATCAATAAAGTTCGCGTCGATATATAGCGTGAAAGCCCTAGCCCTGCCGGTTCTAGGGTAGGATGTGGATTCAGCGCCTACTACGCCAACAACGTAAACACGATCTCCTGGCCTAGCGGTATCAACAATATCCTTTCCAAGCAGTCTGATATCTAGAGAACGAGGTGTTTGGCCAGGCGGAATATCCTCCGGATACTCTTGTATTCTCAGTTCCTGATAATCCATGAACCTAGATTCCTCCTGGATGAACTCGAAGGGCCCGCCTTTGCCGCAGCGCGGGTTTGCGCACTTGAATGGCAGCGTTAAGAAAGCTCCACTTTGGAGGACCTCCATCTTTGTTTCGCACCTCTTGCATCTGAAGATCGCTATGGTAACTATGGGCCTAACGTTTGTTGCACGCATTATTATTCCCTCAATCATGACTAGCTTGCCAATATGCTCCGATCCTAGTCTGCGTAATGGTGTTATGCGCGGTATTCCGCGGACACGCACAATAACGCCCAGTTCTTTAATCTTCTCCGCATATTCCGGATCTTCAATCTGCAACTGCTCAAAAGCAGCGCTATTAGCGTAGCTGAGGAGCTCATAAGGCTTTTCAAGCAGACCATCCGCTAGGTGCCGATCAACCATCAAAACATCTTCAAAGTCTAAAACAAGCGATGTGGAGGCATTTAAAGCCATCTGCGCAATCCTATTACGGTATTTAGTCGACTTGAATATCATATGAAATTTTTCAATCAGCTTCTCAACTAAAATTTCCGTCATGATTCAATCACCATTCGCTCTAAAATATTTTTGACCTCCACTCGCTTGTTTT
>JAGTQL010000086.1:5857-6945 GCA_018396555.1 Candidatus Bathyarchaeota archaeon
TTGATGAGGAAGCTAAAGAAATTATCTTTTTAAGACGGCAATTAATTATGTCCAGTGAAAGATTCTGAACATATTCGTATTCCCTCATTTTCTCAGGGCTGGTTTTAGAGGCAGACCTTAAATCTTCAATCATGCGACGCAGTTTTGGGTAAAAATCTTCCGGTAAAGAGGAGAGCTGGCTGACTGCTTGGATACGCTCAGTCCACTGAATTCTATAAAGTTTTGTCGCATCAAGCGCCCCCTCCTTAATCTTCACTACACCATCCCTCTCCAGTTCCTGCGCTATCCACAATCTAATGTTATAATCCTTTCCCTCTTCGAAGGGGCCTATGGATAATCCGACCATCTCTATTTTAGGATGATTTATAATAGCCACCACATTAACAAAATTATTTTCAAACATGAAATCTGAATGTTCTATAAGTGATCTTAAGCCGCTCTCGCTCAACAACTTCTAAACCTCAATCTATGGACATATATATTAGCGTAGGGCCGATATAAAAATATGATAGACACGCTTTTGATCTTTTCTAGGATTAGATGCCCATCATGCTAATAGGAAAGTTTAAATTTTCTTAAGCATCCATCGATTTTAGAGAGAAATGAAAGTGAAAGTTGTTTATCTTGGACTAATTAGACAGAAAATTGGAAGGAAGGAAGAGGAATACGATTTGATGGAGGGTTCTTTACTGAGGGACCTACTGAACAGCATAGTTGAGACGCATGATGCGCTGAAGAGCATAATTAGGATGGAAGATGAAAGCCCGATAGATCCAACCCTCGTAGTGATGCTTAATGGATCATCTATAAATCCGATGGGCAAAAAAGAGGTTGCTCTGAAAAATGGAGATATAGTGACTTTAATGACGCCCATAGGCGGCGGCATCTTACAAGCCTAAATTAATTCCCCTGGAAATTAAAATCCGCTAGGAAAACTCTTATAAATCACTGCGTATTTTTGTTTGAGACAAAGATGGTGAATACACGGTGCCAAATTGGGGGTACTCAGTAACTAATCTGGATCCAAGCATTACGGCAAAGGCAAGCGGCAGAGACCTTAGAATATCGCCTAAGGCAGCCAGGGAAGT
>JAGTQL010000092.1 GCA_018396555.1 Candidatus Bathyarchaeota archaeon
CCTTATCCTGAAGAAATAAACATAAAGGAAAAAGAATTTTTAGAGGGAAATGGCTTTAAGGTTACTAGAATAGAAGGACTGCCCTCTCCAATGGGTATAAGTATTCATAGACCTGAAGAGGCTTATAGGTTAGCTAGAAAAGTTGATAGCGAAGAGAATGATGGCATTTTTATTAGTTGTACTAATTTTAGAACATTGGAAATAATAGAAATTTTAGATACAGGAAAACCAGTTGTAACATCAAATCAAGCAACATTTTGGAAGGCTCTGAGAATGATAGGCGTAAGGGCTAAGATACAAGGATTCGGGAGACTGCTAAGGGAT
The DNA here is from genome assembly GCA_018396555.1 of Candidatus Bathyarchaeota archaeon. Classification (GTDB taxonomy): domain Archaea; phylum Thermoproteota; class Bathyarchaeia; order Bathyarchaeales; family DTEX01; genus DTEX01. Next base: position 325 of record JAGTQL010000092.1, read on the forward strand.
TATTAGCTTGTTTTTATATATATTAAATAATTATAATTTATGATAAATTATTTTCATCTCACCTCGTCTTTCAATTCTTCTAACCTGAATGCTTGATTACCTTCGACTGAAAACTTTTTCATGATGATACGCACAGATAAGTTCGCAAGCCCTGCAACCAGTACATAGTTCCGATTGAACAACTATGCTTGCCATCTTATTTTAATCCTCCATTTTCTAATTATATTTTTTATTGTTCTATATAAGTTTATCATCAAACTTTTTTAAGTTTGACTATGTTAGAATAAAAAATAAGGAGTATCAGGGCTTATATTCGTATGTGTGTTCCGGTTTAGAGCCCATCATTCTCAGAGCCTTCCAAAATGTTGCTTGATTTGATGTTACAACTGGTTTTCCTGTATCTGATCACTTCTATCATGCTAGGTATTGCTTTTATCAATGCCCTTATGAGAAACATTCCATGGATCATTAAAAAGGAGCCAAAGCAATGGTATCTAAGCTTATCGACTATAATTTCAATAGTTGTAATGTTTTTCCTATGCCTTGGCAATAAGCTAAACCCAACAACCTTTTCAGGGGCATACACCCTTGTCTACTCAGAGATATTCAGAAGCTTCACAACAGCTGTGATGGCGTTCGCAGGGTTCTTTGTATTCTCAGCCGTTTATCGAGCTATGAGACTAAAAACCTGAGTCGACTACTTTTACTATAGCGCATGTCTTCGCAGTATTAAATAACGCGCCAATTGGAGCGTTAATATGGCCGGGTATACCAATAATAGGGACTTGGATCAACGAAACCGTCATGAGTGCAGGCCTTCGAGGATTCATAATATGTTCCTCTCTGGGAGCAGTAATTCTAGCCTTCCGTTACATAATTGGTAAAAGTGAGACAGTTATAGGAGGTGGATGATCATGGAAAAAAGTAAAATAATATATTTAATTCTTGGAATATTAATCGCTGTTCCTTACATTCGTCCGGTTGGGATACCATTACCTATAAAAAAGATGACTTTAGATTTTTATAATACATTAGAGTCTTTACCAGAGGGAAGTGTTGTAGTCCTATGCCTAGAACAAGGCATGGGTATGTGGGTTGAGCTAGGGCCTGCATCCATAGCTATTATGCAACACCTTCCAATCTACCCGTGAAGATCCTTATAACCGGAAGTTCACCTGACAAGCAATGTCTTTGCATTCTGTTCTTTATTGGGAGGAGCAATTGCACCATTAGTTACATATCCTGGATATTACATCACTGTAGTTGTTTTTATCATAATAATGATTGATTATTTTATTGGGAAGAAGAAATAGAATCATCTATGCTCTCCTCCTCTTTCTTAACACATGAAAGACCAAATTTATTTTACAACTTAAGATACTTCTTTTTTGAGACCTAAATACAAGAAGCACTTTTAATATACACTCTATATTATTGAGCCTATATTCTTTAAGGCACGGGTGTTAATAAGATAACTGTTTTTCAAAATTAAAATAGAAAAATCTTATCTTATTTGTATTCTTTAAGGGGGACCAAAAAACATATAAGTCTCTTATCTCTCTTGATAAAGAGCGGGTAGTAGATGAAGAGATTTGATGCCAGTAAGGGAGCGAAAATTCTTGTAGAAAATTGCTTAAATGTAAAGCCTAAAGAGAATGTTCTCATCGTTACAGATACTAACATGTTAGAAATTGCGGAGTTATTAGCTTCTGTAGTTTCGGAGAGGGAGGCCATAGTTACTATTACTATAATGGCTCCTCTCCCTGTCCCAGGTATGGAGCCACCGGTTCCTGTGGCTGCAGCAATGAAAGCGGCGGATGTTATAATGATGCTTACAACTCATACGATGACTCCATCCCAGGCTAGACAAGAGGCTCAGAAGGCAGGAGCACGGATCCTGAGCCTAGGTTCTTACACTACTGATGTCCTGCTCTCGGAGGCTTTGATGGTAGACTTCATAACGCTTAAACCGGTGGTGGGGGAAGTAGCAGACCGGCTAACAAGGGCTGAGAAAGCTAGGATTACCTCAGAGATGGGTACAGACTTGGAGTTAAGCCTCGGAGAAAGGAAGGCGCATGCCTTGACTAATGTCTGCCATGAGAAGGGAACCCTTGGCTCCCCCCCGGATGTTGAAGCATATATAGCCCCTGTGGAAGATACAGCAGAAGGGATATTATATTTAGATGGATCAATATGTCTCCCTGAGTTCGGTTTATTAAAAGATCCCATAAAACTCACCTTTAGAAAAGGGAAGATCATCAAAATTGAGGGAGGGGAGGAGGCAAGGAGATTCAAAGAAAAGTTAGAATCTCTTGATGATCCTGAGATGTATAGACTAGCTGAGCTAGGCATAGGCCTTAACCCTAAAGCGAAACTTCTTGGAAACCCATTGATAGATGAGGGTGCTTTGGGAACCGCACATATAGCATTAGGTTTGAATTACACCTATGGTGGAATAATAAAAGAGGCGAAGACCCATATCGACTGTATCTTCAGGAGGCCAACTATAGAGCTAGATGGGAAGCCAATACTTAAAAGGGGAGAGCTGATAGCTAGATCTTAGGAGGCCTTGGTTATGAGACCATCATCAAGATGGAAGGATATGCCAGAGCCATCCCATTTCCAACAAGAACTCAGGGCCATAATGGCTGAGAAGAGAAGAGCAGGCATAAGAGTCCTAGACTTAACAGAAGGGGACCCCGTAATATTCGGACATACTAATCAACCCCTTTCAGATGCTCTCATCGAGGCCGCAAGGGAAGGATTGCACATGTATCCAGAGCAGACCCCTTGGAGGGAGGAGTTAAGAAAGGCAATTTCCAGCTTCGAGAAGAGATACAGAAACATGGACTACGTTCCTGAAAATATCATTATCGGTCCCGGAGTTGCGGGGTGCTTCCAGATACTTCACTATAGTCTCCTCGAGCCTGGGGACGAGATGATTGTAGTGGAGCCAGCTCACTATCTCACGGGACCAACCTCTTACTGGTACTACTTCAAAGCTAAGGTAGTGACTTCTTCATGTTCAGAGGATAAGGACTGGGATCCAATATTGGAAGAACTACCATCAAAAATCACGGAAAAAACTAAGGGGATCGTGATAGTCAATCCCAATAACCCCACAGGAGCTGTTTATAACGAGAAAATATTAAAGGGAATAGTAGATATAGCAAGTGAGTATAATATATTAATTATATCAGATGAGATATATGGTTTGATAACATTCGATGGTGTGACATCAGAGCCGACATCTAAATTAGCAAAAGACGTCCCAGTCATAACTCTTGGAGGTATTTCAAAGATATTTATGAGGCCTGGATGGAGGGTTGGATATATATGCATCCATGACCCAGAGAATAAGATCTCTGAACTTTCGAGAACCATAAAAAGAGTGTCAGGACTTTACGGTCATGGAATGACAACAATACCAACTCCCATCCTCTACGCGGCGACAAAGGCTTTCACGGGTTCTATAGAAGCAGGATTGGAAATGGCAAAGAAGTTGCAGAACCGTAGAGATTATGCTATGAAACGCATAGAGGAAATAGAAGGAGTGACATGTGTAAAACCTAAAGGATCATTATATGCTTTTCCAAAAGTTGAAGAAATAAGTAAAATTTGGAAAAATGATGAAGAATTCATGATCGAACTCTTGAAAGAAGAGAGTGTACTCTTTAATCCAGGATCTGGATATGGGCCTTCAGGATGCGGACACTTTCGCCTTCTACTACTACCAGAAATAAATATTCTAGAAGAGGCTTTAACTAGGCTGGAGCGTTTCCTCAAAAGAAAAAGAATTTCCTGGTAAGCTATTTTTTAGTTTATCTATAATTTTTATCAATTTCTCTCAATGCATCGTCAATCAAACCCACCGCTTTATCTATATCCTCTTTATTTACTGTGAGGGGTGGTAGAATTCTGAACGTTGACTCATTTCTTATAAGTAAGAGGCCTTTATCCCTTAATATTCTCTTAACCTCTTCAGCTTCGTTAACGGCTGGAGTTTTTCTTTCCTGATCTTTAACAAGTTCCAAACCTATAAACAATCCTTTCCCTCTTACATCACCTACAGATTTATGTTCTTCCTTAAGTTCTTGAAGTCTTTCCATAAAATATTCTCCAACTTCTTTAGAGTTTTTCACAAGTCCTTTCTGAAGTTGATTTATCATCTCGATCCCAGCTGCACACGCCAGCGGATTACCTCCACTAGAGGATGCGAAATCCATATCCTCAAAGGCCTCTGAAACTGCTTCACTGGCTATATAAGCACCTAAGGGTAAACCACCTCCCAATGCCTTCCCTAGAGCCATAATATCAGGTTTAATTCCCCAATGTTCAACTGCAAACATCATCCCACTCCGCCCAAGACCTGACTGCACCTCATCAGCGACAAAAAGTATATCATTTTCTTCACATATTCTCTTTATTCTTTTAAGGTATCCATTAGGAGGAACTATTACGACATCCATCATGATGGGCTCTAATATTATGCAGGCAACATCCTTACATGTAGCATACCTAAGAGCTTCCTCCATAAATTCCGCACAGGCAAGGTCACACTCCGGATATGTCTGTCTTAAACTACATCGAAAACAATAGGGTGGTGGAAGAAAATGAATACCGGCTAAATAGGGTCCCATGCCCTTCTTCTCTATGTAGTTGCCAGTGATGCTCGCCGCACCCATACTCCTTCCATGATGACTTCTGAAGAGGGCGAATATCTCATGACTCCTCGTATACTTCCTAGCAAGCCTTATTGCCCCCTCAACGGCTTCGGTCCCACTATTACAAAGAAAGCTTTTCTTGAGGTTACCTGGGGTTATCTCACAAAGCTTCTCAGCAAGATTCGCGGCCTGAATTGAGAAGAAGAGGTAATGACAACAATGCTCCAATTTCATTAATTGTTCCTGAATCGCTTTTCTTATCAATGAATTTCCATAACCCATCGCCATAACTGAATACCCTGTTGTAAAATCTAGATATTCTTTTCCATTTAAATCCTTCAAAATAGCTCCTTCACCTTTATAAGGCACTATAGGTTCAACAACATTCTTAAGTATATATCTTTTATATTTTTCTAAAACTTCTTCTCTTTCAAGCAACTTAGATCTCATTAAAATTAAATGTCAATCAAATAAACTTTTCTATTTTTCTATACCTTGACGAGATATATTTTAGGCCTGCCCCCCTTCAGTTAAACCGCAAGTGTGGAGAAAAATCACCTACGGGGTTCCCTTAGAGAACTGGGAGTTCCCGTGCCAAAATGTAGAGAAGAGAGTGAATTATGATTATCATCACGGATCAAAAATTATCATTAAATTATAAGAAGCTCAATGATCCTTCGTTTATGTTGTTCAGAGAGCTTCTTAACAGATCTTCTAGCTTTCTGAGATATGATGATTTGGAACGACTAATGTCAGTCTAATTCCTTGATTAGGTCTTCAAGGCCTACGCCTGAGCCCTCCGCTATCTCCTTTCAAGTTCTTTCCTCTCTCTTTCACTATCTTCTCTTATGGCAGGAGCATGGCTCTAAGCCAAGTTCAAGTCTGACCATTTCCAATCTCTCCGTACCATCCTTAACTAGCTTCAGTAACCGGTATATTCAACCTTATCACTCGAAATATGTGTAGAAAAGGAGCTCAGATTTTATACTTTCTTTATCGGGATGTTGTCAAGTTGAGGGCTTAACTTCCATGAAGAGCCTGGGTACCCTATAAATCGTTTTCCACTCTTGCATTTTTAGTGTGAATAAAAGTATGAGTATGATGTTATAGAGGGTGGGTGGTAAGTAGTTCTATGTGAGTCTCTCTTCTTTTCTTGGGAGCTTTCTAGCAGAACCTCTGTGACTAAAGCCTGTGAGATTTAAACTAGTTTAGCCTTTTGAACTCTTCAATCATCTTCTTAACCTGTGTTATGGCGTACTCTGCTTCTTCTGGGTTGTAGACTCCTTCGTAGAAGGCTTCATCATGTAGCGTCCTCATAACGTCGCTGTAGATGGCTCTGAGATCCTCTCTGTCCATCTTCCTCAGCAGCGATTTGCGCTCGGCGTGAGATTTTGGAGTAACGCCTAATCTCCGATTGATGTAAGA
>JAGTQL010000090.1 GCA_018396555.1 Candidatus Bathyarchaeota archaeon
TAATCATTAGGCATGTATTAAATTGGTGAGTAAATGTCCCATTGTCCAAAATGCGGCATAAGACTGCCTGAGGATGAAAATGCCCTGTTCTGTCCAAACTGCGGCGCACCTGTATCTCGCATTATAAAGTCTAGAGCTGCAAAGATCCATTGGACCGGTAGTTTGAAAAGCAGAGCGCTGGTCTTTCTGGTTGTATTTACTCTTTGCATAGGTGTAACGCTTATTAGCGCATTAACAAGAATTGAACGCTCCGAGGCAAACGGAATAATGCAGGAGATGAGTAAATTGGAGGATGTTATAAAGTCATATGGTGTCCAAATAATTTTTGGCAATAATCTCATTCACACTTTAATAATGTTTATCCCCGTAGCTGGTCCCTGCTGGGGCACCTATGTTCTTTATAAAACCGGAAGGGTCTTTGCCGCATACAGCATCCTCTATGATGTGGATGCGGCAACTCTCTTCTCAACGGTTTTCATTCTTCCCTTTGCATGGATGGAATATTTATCCTATGCCTTAGCAATATCCGAAAGTTTATGGATGATATATGCTGTAATAAAACGTAATTTTAGAAATGAAATAATCGTGGCGTCGGTTACCATCGTGCTATGTAACGTAATTCTCCTTCTAGCCGCCCTAGTGGAAGTCGCTCTGACGATTTCTCTCTAACCTATAGATTTTTGCTGAAACACAATAAAATTGAAAGCGTATTCATTTCAGTTTTAGCATAATAAGGGATAAACTGCTTTTATATTTCTTAAACGTAATTATTTTGGCGGAATAAGCGGTTTTAAGGTGTTCGATTTGAGCTATGAAATGTGGACTGAGAAATACAGACCACGTACGTTAGACGAAATGGTTGATCAAGAAGAAATAGTCAGCCGGCTAAAAAGCTTCGTTAAGGCTAAAAATGTCCCACACTGCATATTCGCCGGGCCGCCGGGAACTGGAAAAACTACAGCGGCCCTCTGCTTGGCACATGATCTTTATGGTGAAAACTACCGCGAATACATTATGGAGCTTAATGCTAGTGATGAGAGGGGCATAAACGTTGTTAGGGAAACTGTTAAAACCTTTGCTAGAACAAAGCCTATGGGTGAAGTGACGTTTAAGATACTTATTTTGGATGAGGCGGATAACATGACGGAGGACGCCCAGCAAGCTCTAAGGCGCACGATGGAGCGCTATAGTGAAACTGCGCGTTTCATATTGATAGCCAATTATAGTGGTAGAATAATTGAGCCTATACAATCGCGCTGTGCTCCCTTCAGGTTCACTTACTTATCCCGTGAAGCAGTTATAGAAAGAATTAGGTATATTTGTAAAGGGGAAAACATTAAGATCTTAGATGATGGTATAGAGGCCGTTTTGGAAATCAGTGAAGGCGACCTCAGGAAGACCGTGAATATTCTTCAGACCGCCGCCTCGCTTGGTAAGCCTATAAATGCTGAGATAGTTTACTCGGTTGTTGGCAGAGCTAACCCATATGATGTTAGAGAAATGATGTTGACAGCTCTGAATGGTGACTTTATAGCGGCGAGAAGTAAGCTAAAGGAGCTAACCCAAAAATATGGGCTTACGGGAATGGACATAATAAAGCAGATTCATGACGAGATTTTCAGACTTAATGTGCCTGATAAATGGAAGGTTAAATTGGCTGACATAGCTGGCGAAGTAGATTATAGGCTGATTCAGGGAGCTACCGATGAGGTTCAGCTGAGCGCCATGTTAGCCAAGCTTGTTGAGGCAGGTTATGAAATAAAGAGAGGTCTATAAGTGATAAGCGAACCTAGGTGTTTTCATGTCATCAGGTTTTATTTCATGGATCCGGAAGTATAAGCCTAAATCGCTGTCTGAAGTCGTAGGCAATGAGGAAGCTAAAAGAAAGATAGTTGAGTGGATACGCTCTTGGGAAAAGGGTGCTCCCGGGAAAAGAGCTATCTTTATTTATGGTCCACCGGGCGTAGGTAAAACCGCCGCTGTTGAAGCTTTAGCAAATGATTTAAAGATGGAGGTAATTGAAAGCGATGCTAGCACCTATAGGACTGAGGAAGCCGTCAAGCGCTTCGCCGGCAGAGCCTCGCAGTACGGCTCGCTCTTCGGAATGAAGAGGCTCATAGTTTTCGATGAGCTGGACGGCATAACAGGATCGGCGGATCATGGCGGTCTTAGGGAAATAACTGAAATCGTGAAAAACAGTAGAGTTCCGGTGATACTCATAGCTAATGATGCATATGACCCTAGATTCGCAGTTTTAAGGAACTATTGTCTCTTAATTGAGTTTAAGAAGCCATCTAAGAGTGAGGTTATGAGGTACTTGGCAAAAATATGCGCTAAAGAAGGAATAAATGCTGACGAGGCTGCATTAAAATTTATAGCGGAGAGAAGTGGTGGAGATGTTAGATCAGCCGTAACGGATCTTCAAGCTTTAGCCCAAGGCAAGACTAGATTGACGTATGAAGATGTCGCCTGGCTTGCCCCAAGGGATCGGAAGGAGGAAATATTCAACGTTTTAAGAATGATCTTCTATGCGAAAGATGCCTCCTCCGCAAAAACAGCTGTCAACATGGCGGACGTTGATTTAGATATGCTTTTCGAATGGATATATGAGAATATACCCTATCACATAAAGAACCCGCATGAGCTGGCAAACGCGATGGATATGTTAGCTAAATCTGATGTCTATCGTAGAAGGGTTAAGGAGACTCAGGATTGGACTTTTCTAAGATACGTCATAGATTTAATGACGGCTGGTGTTGCTTCATCATGGAGTAGAAAAAGCGCCGGGTGGACTCCGTTTAAGTTTCCGGAACGCATAAAAAAAGCGTCAATCTCAAAAGAAGAGAGAATGCTCCTCTCTGAAATAAGCAGAAGAATTGGAAGGAAGTGTCATTTATCATCCTCACGCGCAGTAAGGGAAGTTCTGCCATATCTACGTGTAATCTTTCAGAGCAACCCAGAGATGGCTAAAGGAATAGCACGATGGTTAGACCTAACTGACGAAATGGTTGCATATATCTCCCGGGAGCAGTAGCCTATTCGCGTGCATGTCTTATTATATGTCCAGCTTCTGGAAAAATTATTTCTTTAAGCGCTATAGATATGCTGTGCGGTGAGCCGGGTAGGCAGAATATTGCTTTTCCCCCAATTACGCCAGCTATTGAACGTGTCAGAACTGCTGCTGAACCTATTTCCCGATAGCTTAATGCTCTGAATATTTCACCGAAACCACGTAGTTCTTTCTCAAGCAGTGGTTGAACAGCCTCCACTGTTACATCCCTCGGGCTTATACCTGTTCCACCCGACGTTATTATGACGTCTACTTTGCGCGACTTTATTGCTCTCATGACCGCTTTCTGGATTTCCGCCTTATCATCAGTAACTATTTTTCGCATGGTCACCCTATGCCCATTCTCCCTAAGCATCTTAATTATTAAATCGCCTGATGGATCATTTAGTTTTCCTGTTTCAACGTACTCTTTATATCGAGATGTACTGCATGTTATAATCGCGAAGTTTAGGCTTTTTGGTGCATTAGCCTTATGTTTAACCGCCGTTTCGCTCAAGTTCGTTCTTCACCTTTTTGATAACTCTTATATTTTGAATTAACGTGCTGGGATATTGTCCTTCGGCATCCTTCTCATATTGCTTAACCATGTCCCAAATTGTGAGCAACGCTATTGCTGTAGCCACAAGAGCCTCCATTTCAACACCAGTTTTGGCTTTAGCCTTGACTGTTGATTCAACTTCAACGGTGTTTTCATCCACAATCTTGACTTCAATATTTACATTAGTTAGAGGTATTGGATGACATAATGGTATAAGCATCGAGGTATTTTTCGCAACTAGAATCCCAGCTATCTTAGCTGTGTAGAATGGATCCCCCTTTTCCACCCTTCCTTCTCTAATTAATCTAACTGTTTCGGATCTAAGCCTTATTTGCCCCTTTGCCGTTGCCTCGCGGTGAATTTCGGGCTTAGGCGTTACGTCAACCATGGACATTTTATGGCGCACGCTCAGCACTGCAAATTAGTCGTCTTACTGGGCTAGGTCAGTTTCTTGCCTCTCCTGCTGGAAAACCGAGGCTTCCTCCTGAAATCTATCCATCTGTTTCAGCAGATCCATAATTGCTTGCTCAAGAATCGATATGCGAAGCCTTAATGTTTCAATGCTCCTTTTTAAGTGTTCAAGTTTTACATAAACCGTCTCAGGAACTGAAACCCTAGATATGTACTCTTTTGCCTCATATACTTCTCTAAATTTTAAGAGTTCAAGAATTCCCTCGGAGGGTTTTTCCAAGATATCTCTTGCCATCTCGATGAACTCCTGACTTTCAGTGACGGCCCCTCTAAGATGCTCTAACGCTTGTTTAGAAGCTCCATATGGGTCAGCCGGCTTCAGTAGGGTTTCCTTGAAACTATTTAACGGTTGAAGGAAAGCCCTAAATTTTCTCCTTATTGACGGAGCTCTTTCCGGCCTAAGGAGCAGCATCCTATCTCTAATTTCCTCAGCCAAATTTCTTACGGCGCTTACGAGCCCCTCAGACCTTGTCCATAATTCTGCGGGTGGAAGTTTCTCGTATGTAACATTTGCCAAAATCTCGCTAGAAATCTTCTGAATTAGATCCTCAAGATGAACTATTTTTGATTCTAAATCTTTGATCATTAACATACTACCACTACAAAACTATGATTAGCTTATTTAAATAAAAATATTTTTGAATTCTGAAAAAGCCCATATATTAGGAGATAATTAAACGAAAAGTATATAAAAGGTGTTTATTTGAGTATTATGGTGCATTTAGTATTAACTATGGAAAGGTGATATTGATGGCTGCTGGCGCATCTGCTGGTGGAATTCCTGTATTAATATTGAAGGAGGGCTCAACAAGATCCAGAGGCAAGGATGCTCAGCACAATAATATTATGGCTGCTAGAATTATCGCTGAAGCGGTCAGATCCTCGCTTGGTCCCAAAGGTATGGATAAGATGCTTGTTGACAGCCTTGGCGATGTGACTATTACAAATGATGGGAAGACAATCTTAGATGAGATGGAGGTTGAGCATCCGGCTGCTAAGATGATGGTTGAGGTTGCTAAAGCACAAGATAAGGAGGTTGGTGATGGAACCACAAGCGTCGTTGTTGTTGCCGGTGAACTGCTGAATAGGGCTGAGGAGTTACTTAACAAGAATGTTCATCCAACGGTCATAATTGAGGGATACAGAAGAGCCGCTGAGAAAGCTCTTGAAACTTTAGAAAATATTGCAATAAAAGTTGATCCAACCGATAAGGAGTTTCTTAAGAAGGTTGCCATGACATCCATGGCAAGTAAAATCGTCTCGGAAAACCGCGAGCAGCTGGCCGAAATATCCGTTAACGCCATACTCCAAGTTGCCCAGAAAGTAGGCGACCAATATAAGGCTGATTTAGATGACATTCTAGTGCAGAAGAAGCACGGCGAATCTGTAAGCGATACAAAGCTTATTAACGGCTTACTCATAGACAAGGAAGTCGTTCATCCCGGAATGCCTAAACGAGTTGAAAAGGCTAAAATTGTGCTTTTAGACTGCCCGCTGGAAATCGAAAAAACAGAGTTTGACGCTAAGATAAATATTGAAAGTCCAGAGCAGATGGAGGCTTTTCTACGCGAAGAAGAAAACATGCTTCGCAGCATGGTTGATAAAATTGCTGCAACAGGTGCAAACGTTGTTATCTGTCAGAAGGGTATTGATGACATGGCGCAGCATTTCTTAGCCAGAAAGGGAATTCTGGCTGTTAGGCGCGCTAAGAAGTCCGATATGGAGAAGCTTGCTAAAGCCTCTGGCGGAAGAGTTGTAACAAACCTTGAAGATCTATCTGAGAAGGATCTTGGCTATGCTGATCTTGTTGAGGAGCGGAAGATAGGCGACGATAAAATGGTGTTCATTGAGGGCTGCAGGAACCCACACGCAGTAGCCATATTGATCCGTGGAGGAGCTGAACGTATTGTTGATGAAGCTGAAAGATCGATTCACGATGCGCTTTGCGTTGTCAGAGATGTTGTTCAGGAGCCTAAGATTCTGGCCGGCGGAGGGGCGCCAGAAGTAGAAGTTGCCAATGTTCTAAGGGAATATGCCCAATCATTACCGGGCAAGGAACAACTGGCTGTTCAAAGCTTCGCAGAGGCTATAGAAGCTGTTCCAACGGCTTTAGCTGAGAACGCTGGTTTAGATCCGATTGATATACTATCTGAGCTTAGGGCAAAGCATGAGAAAGGTGAGACTTGGGCTGGCGTTGATGTTTTCTCTGGTAAAGTTAAGGATATGCGTGAACTGGATATCTATGAACCTTTGGCTGTTAAGAAGCAAGTGATTAAGTCAGCTACAGAGGCCACAACTATGATACTAAAAATAGACGATGTTATTGCGGCAGGCAAGATGAAGGCTCCTAAGACGCCTAAGGGTCCAGAGGGCTACGGTGGGGAGTTCGAGTAAAGATCCAAACTCAACAACCCATTTTATTTATCCAAATTTTTTC
>JAGTQL010000089.1 GCA_018396555.1 Candidatus Bathyarchaeota archaeon
GCTGCTCAACGCCGAATAGGCGCGGATGGGCGGGTAGATCAGTCTGGAATGATCGCGGCGTTGGCATCGCCGAGGTCGAGGGTTCAAATCCCTCCCCGTCCACTTTTTAACATCTCCCTTAATCCCGTTAACACATATGAAAATGAGGCGTAGCTCATGTTATAAACGTAAACTTTATACCGTCTACAGTTTATAATACTTTTTGGTGTTTACATTGAGCGTAGTCGTTAGTTTTAGGCTTCCTAGGAGGCTTAAGGAGGAGCTTGAGAGGCTTGGAATAGACTATGCTAACGAGGTCAAAGCTTTCTTAGAGGAGCTTGTAAGGATAAAGAGGGCTGAGAGACTTAGACTGGAGATGGACAGGCTTAGAGAGAGTATTAAGAAGGTTGAAGGCAATCTTTCAGCTGATTTCATTCGGGAGGATAGGGATGAAAGATAAGGTTGTTGCCGACGCTAGCGTTATCGTTAAATGGGTTATGCCAGAGGATTACACTGAAAACGCCTTGAGGCTAAGGGATGACTTTTTAGATGGCAGAGTAGACATCCACGCCCCAAGCATCCTTCTACTGGAGGTTGCCACCGCCCTAAGAAAATACTATTTAAAAGGGTTTATAGGTAAGGATACGGCAGAGAGGGCGCTGGGGCTCATAGCGAGCTCCGAAATAAGACTTCACGAGATAGACATCGACATGACCTTAAAGAGCCTAAGGATGAGCCTAGACTACAATATAACAGTCTATGACGCAGCATACATAGTACTAGCATCAAGATTAAGTGCTACCGTATACACCGCAGATGATAGGCTTCTAAGTAACCAAAAAATGCTGGAGCTAGAAATAGTGAAGCATATAAGGGAGTACCCTAAAACCGCCCCGCCATGAGATATCCGTTTAAGCGAATAATACGAGTTTACGATTTTGATTCAGTATTTCCTTAGTTCTAGCGTACTCCATTTTAGCCTTCTAGTTACATATCGTGTGGAAGTGTATCTGGAGGGTTTCTAGGTTCTCAAGCTTTATTATGCTTAATTATGTTTAGGTCGTTTTGACCTCCTCACGGCTAGTAATATAACATGTCCAGTTTTTCTGCACACTTGATCGTTGAATTCGCAGTAGTGGCATTCCCAAGGTTCAGGATCAGGCTTAGGCGCTTCATCTTTTAGGAGCACATTGTATAGTTTGATTGCTCTTTCGGGAATGTCCCTGAACCTTTCTAGACTGAATTCCATTTCCTCATTTGTCTGGATGTTAGAGCGTTGCGCAAGCGTTTCTATGCTAAAAGGGAAACTTAGTACAGTCTTATCACTCTATTTTTAATGCAATCTTCTCATTCATAAAAGTGTAATGGAAGATTAAGTCTTTTATAAGCAATATAAATTTTGGTAATAATTAAGACAACTATAACGCTGGAAGTAGGCATTTAACATATTTTATGCGTCTGGTAATACCGGGCTGCCGGGCTAGGCTACTATTTCGATCTCTAAAGCTTCCAATATTATGTTCGCTTTACTAACTATTTCTTGATCTAACGTGGCGAATCTATTGGCTTTAATTAATGAGCATGCTGTAAGGTGTAATAAATCCAATGTTCTCATTTTAAGTGTTGAGGTCATTCTAAATGCTTTTCTCAAGACCTCATTATGATCTATTTCGAGAATCTCGGCGCCTATAAGCTCCAGCGAGTATAACGCTAACTCTAAGGGCTTTTCTAACCCCGCTCGAGAGTAAACTGATGCCAATTCTACAAGAACGAGCATGCTTACTACTTTCCTCTCCGAGTTGATGCTGCTCACTATCCTCTCTGCCTTAACATGGTTTGGATCCTTCAAGTCTACATAGGATATTATGAGGCCAGTGTCAACGTATATCAACGTTGAGCCCTCTCCTCGCTTAACAGCGCACTTAAACCTCCATGGCTAATCCTATAATCAGACGTCTTTAATTCCTCAACACCCTCGCGCAGTCTCTCCCAGAATTCTAGATCTTTAATCACTTTCTCAATGCCATGTTCAATCATAAGATTTATAGCATGTGATCTACTCTTAGCAATGCCATGCTTAACCATTTTTTCAGCCAATTCAACGATTTCCCTCTTAAGCTTGACAGTTACAGGTATAGACATTAATACACCATAGTATACTTAGGTATACCATTATAAATTCTTTATCCAATAAGACTTAGCCGTAAAGAAAGTGGAAAAGAAAGAGGCGGTTTTGCAGTAGATTTCTCCAGCCGTCCTTAGGTTCAAATCCCCCGTCATTCCGGACTATTTGCGTTTATAGTTTTCTCCGGTTAAGACAATGTGCTTCATGTTTATTCTAACTTTGAAGTATGAAAAAGTTTTAAATATAAGTAATACAAAATCATACTTTGTGGTTAGAATGAAGATTCGAAGAAGAGTCGGTGAGAAAGGACAAATTGTAATTCCCGAGATTGTGAGGGAGTACGTTGGTATTAAACCAGGCGACGAAGTAGTTATGGAGGTTAGGGCGAAAGAATTGGTTATAACACCTGGGGTGAGCCCCGAAGAGTTTGTTGATGGTTTTTGTTCAGTAGTTAAGCAGAAATTAACTAGTAAGATAGACCTTGAAAAATTAATTGAGCAAGAGGTTGAGGAAAGATTTGCTTTACATTGATTCAAACGTCTTTTTATACCCCATTATTTACGAGGTTGGAGCGGTTGAAGAAGCGAAGAGGTCAAGGGATCTTCTTTTAAGAATTGCTCTTGGAGATGTTGAAGCTTGCACCTCCATCATTACGTGGGATGAGGTTGTTTGGGTTGTGAGAAGAGTTTTCGGTTTAGAACCATCCATAGAGCAGGGTAAGCGTTTTCTGACATTTCCAAATTTAAAGTTTTTAGCGGTTAAAAAGAGCATAATTTTAAGGGCGCAGGAGATCTTGGAAAAATATGGAGTTAAGCCAAGAGACGCTGTTCACGCTGCAACAGCCATAGAAAACAAAATAACAAACATTGCAAGTTACGATAAAGACTTTGACGTTATAAAGGGGATAAAAAGGATCGAACCATAATGCTCGTGAATCGTGACATAGATATAAGCGCACCAACATGCGGCATGGTGAATGATGTCATTAACGAAGTTTAGGATGCCTTAAAACCGCAGCTTACATTAGGATATTTCATAGGCGTCTCAAGATTAATTCCAAACAATGTGCTCCTAATAAATCTTGAAACGTATCTTTCTTAAAGAAAGCAGTTAAATGAGCTGAGAAGAAATCATTTAAGTTTGAACAACATGGACAAGCTAGGAGCTGACGCAGAGTAGTTATGGTTCACACGTATCTTTTTAAACCTATGATGTTACATTTTATTTATAGTTTGTGGAGGTTGAAAGTCTTGAGGATCATTCGCTTTGTTTCTCCTAATGGCGTTCGTCTTGGTGTTTGGGTAAATGATAAGGTTATCGATTTGACGGAATCTTACGGAAGATCCTTTCAATCCTTCTTAGATTTGGCTTCTGAAGCAGAAAGAACAGGAAAGTCTATCGAAAGTTTCTTAGAGGATCTTCTTAAAGGGAATTTCAACAATTTGCCCTCATATCCATATAGAAAGATTGAATGCGGTGAAGATGGTTTCCGGCTTATGATCCCCCTTGTCCCCCCGGAAGTTTGGGGCTGCGGAGTTACATATAGAAGAAGCCGGGAGGCAAGGGAGAGAGACACTGGCGTAAAGGGCGTCTATGACCTGGTTTATGAC
This sequence comes from Candidatus Bathyarchaeota archaeon, assembly GCA_018396555.1. Lineage (GTDB taxonomy): Archaea > Thermoproteota > Bathyarchaeia > Bathyarchaeales > DTEX01 > DTEX01. The sequence goes on from JAGTQL010000089.1 coordinate 3,715, forward strand.
GCCGTCCGACCGGAGATCTTCTTTAAAGCAACAGCCCACCGCTGTGCAGGACCAGGAGAAGAGATTTGTATAAGAGGAGACTCCAGGTGGAACGTTCCAGAGGCAGAGCTAGCTTTCATCTTAGGCTTCAATCAAGAAATTATAGGCTTTACAGCCGGTAATGATGTTTCTTCAAGAGATATAGAAGGCGAGAACCCGCTTTATCTTCCCCAAGCAAAAATATTTGAGAAGTGTTGTGCTTTGGGTCCATCTATTCTTACGGTTGATGAGGTTGGAAGGGAGCCGAAACTGCAGGTAGAGTGCAGAGTATTTAGGTCTGGAAAGATGATCTTTGAGGGTTCAACGAGCACGGCTGGGATGAAGCGAAGCATCGAAGAACTCAGATCCTATCTTTGCAGGTATAACCCTGTGCCTCCAGGCTCAGTATGCCTAACTGGAACTGGAATTGTTCCACCTGATGAGTTCTCTTTAAAGGATGGGGATTTAGTGGAGATAACAATCGAAAGGATCGGGACATTAAGGAACACCGTTAAACAACTTTAACGCTGTCAATGTAATTGTTAAAAAGTCTCCGCATTATCCTAAACATCCAGACAGCAAGAGGCTTAATGGCCCTGGCCAAACTCTACCTATGAAAGAAGCGGAAAAACCAGCCTAAAATCGTGAGGAAATAGAATGGGAACAGAAAGAACATGACAAGAATAATGATTTCAGCGAGTTTCCCTAACGATACATATGACTTCGAAGGCTTAGTAAATAGATGAGACGGCAAGCAGTAGAAGTTCCGCCTCCTTTAGTGTTCCCTTCACTGGGTCTGCTTCTAAACCAAAGGATTCTAGGGCTGTTGCACCCAATATAATCTGGCCTTCGTCTTCTCCCATAATCACAGTTACCGTTCTTCTTCCCAGAATCTCCATTCCAACTTCACTTATGTCCTTCTCAACGTATCCGCCGAATGCCCTAAACCTTCTCCTCTCAATCGGCTTAATATCTAACTCTTCAAGCCTCCTTCTGGGTATAACGCTATATACAGCTTCCGCGTCAACTATGCCCTCTACCCCAAATCTTTGTGGGAGAGAGCGGATTGAAAACACCAAATTTAACCCTGATGAAACCTAAGGAACCTCACTTTCATCATTACTGCTGCAACAAATTAATTTAAGAGTTTCGTTAAGGTCATTGCTGCTTACCAAGCATCCTCACTAATCCGCCACTTTGTCACAAAACTCTAAAATAGAAAAAAATGAAAAGATGAAAAGGCATGTTTTGGGCTTAAAAAGATTAAGTTTTATTCCTAATTTGAGAATAGGGCTAAAATGGGCATAAAACCGTCTCCAAATTTCTAAGCAACTCTTCCTCTTCTGTTTCTAAAACAGCTTATGGATGACGTGTAGTTCCTTGAAGAATATTCTGCGTTTCTCTCTTCTTCCATAATGCTGTTATCGCTGTCACGAGAGCTATCAGCGTTAATAAAATTATTACCCATGCTGTTAATGTTATTATGAAGTCAACGTTTTGCCATTCACCATCATAATCGTCAACCGTATTCGGTGGTGTAGTATCCGGTTGATAAACTAATAATGTTAAGCTGGTTGTTTCACAATTAGCTGATCCGATTGGATTACCATGTTGATCCGATAAACTTGTTATTCCCCCATTTTCTTTTTGTTTTGACCAGAGTAAATTTTCTATCTCCTTACGATTTTGCATTTTAATCCCCATTACTTTTGATGCGTAGAGCAAAAGAGCTAATTTATAATTTGCATAATAACCAGTCTCATTGAATGCTTTATCCCTTAAGCCTTTTCCATCAAACATATTATAGGCTTTCCAAAAGTATCTTTCCGCCTCAGAAAGATGAGACCTAAAGAATTCGTTAAGAGCATAGTACAGGCATAAATCAGCATACTGATCAAAATCGCTAAAAACGGATCTATTATGGATCATGCTAAAGACATATTTGCTTGAGAAGTTACCGACATAAACAGTGTTACCATGCCTAACAGAATCAAAGGTTTCTCCGCCTAAAACCTCATATAAATTGCTTTTCAAACCAAAACCGTCAAGCTTTTGTTTGATCTTCTTAGAAATGCATCGGGAATAAGGAGCTAAAGCTAAATATGCAAAATAATTATCACTATAAAGCCAAAAGACATTCTGGAAAGTTAAAGAATCATTTAAACTAGGAAATTGGTCATTTAAGAAATGTCTTCCTTGATCCTCGCTTTCACAGATTAAACTGAGCTCATCATTATATTGATTTAAAAGGTAATTCACTGCTTTACTTATCCTAATCTCATCAGCACAAAATACATTTTGCATGGTTGGGAAAGTTAAAAGCGTGATGAGGAAGAAAAATATTGTTTTTCTCATCTTTAACACAAAAAATAAGGGAAAATAGAATATTTAAAGTGCTGGTCTAAAACTATCTTATACCATTCCTCACGATTGGATATGCATTTTCCATTCATGCTTTATTTTTATGGTACCAATCCTGTATTATAGTCCAGCCACTTAATTTTCCTGTGAGGTTTGAAGCCTATTTTCTGATATAGATGTTTAGCTGGAGAGTTATCTTCCCGAACGTAGAGTCCTACAAGTGCTGTCTGCTTTAATGCATCTTTAACCATGATTGAGGTTATGGAAGTGGCATATCCCCGATTTCTGTATTCCGGTTTCGTATAAAGCCCTCCAATAATCCATATCTCCGGAAGCCTCACATGGAATGTAGCTGCGGAGACAAGCGTGGAGTTGACGAATATGCCGTATACGGGTTGCTCTTTAATAATTTCTAGCGCCCGCTCCACATCTTCTGGCGAAGGCTTTTCATATGGTTTCTTTCTTAAACTGGCAAGGGCGAAGGCATCGTCTTCATTGAGTAAAAGGGCTGAATGTTGAATTTGGAGATGCTCGCCTCCCTTCTCAAGCAGCATGAAATCCACCATATATTCGGCG
>JAGTQL010000088.1:0-554 GCA_018396555.1 Candidatus Bathyarchaeota archaeon
CCTTCACCCTTGACGGCAGATATAAGTAGGTTGGCGATTGCTTCCCGATTTCTAGGATCCATGTGGACATCGTACTCGTCTATTGCCCTGAAGGGGGATTTTATATGCTTCTGAAGCGCCAGTAGGAAAGACATGGTCGCTGTGCTTCTTTCTCCGCCGCTCTGGGAGTATATGTTCAATTGAACTGGCTGTGAACCCTTAAATCCAACGCAAATCTCTAATCCAGCTGCTTCTATGTCGTTCTCATTTATTAGGCGGACGAACCCTTCACCCGCAACCTGGAGGAGGATATTCCTATATTCGTTATTGACGCTCTCTAGGAGGCTGTTAACTATGTTTCTCCAAGATTCCATTCTATCCTTTATCTCCTCCAATGTTTTTTCACGATTTTCAGCGGCAACCCGGGCTTTCTCTTTTAGTTCAAAATAAAGTTTCGAGTATGATTCATACATTTTCTCCACATCCTCTGAAACATCCGCCATTGCTGACAGCCGCCCATCTATAATTCGAATTTCATCTATGATTTCATATGGGCTTCTTAAGACGGCTATGCG
>JAGTQL010000088.1:567-6681 GCA_018396555.1 Candidatus Bathyarchaeota archaeon
TCAGCTTTCCTAATTGCCTCATTAATGTCTGAAAGTAGATTGTTTAAGCTTTTGTTTAGAGACTCTACTTCACTCAGCAGTTCGCTCTCCCTATAGTTGAGGAGGGCCAAGTTAACTCTTCCATCAATTAAACTATTCATCAACTCATCTATCTTATTCTCCAACTTATACATCTCGTCTTTAACATCCAGAAGCCTAATTTCCAGATCTGCAAGCTTGATCTTTGAAACTTCGGTTAAACCCTCCAGCTCAATAATTCTTGACCTGAACAGGTTGAACCAATCATTTAAACCTTTAATAGTCTTTACAATTTCCAATCCCTCGACGTTTAAAGACTCTCCCTCTAGTTCCGCGTTTTTCATATTCATCGGCAAATTAATTTTTGAGAGATCCTTAAGATTTCTCATGCCTTCCTCAAGGAGATCCCTCATTTTGCCAAGTATATCCTCGCCTGTTTTAACTTCCGAAGTGTATTGGGCTTTCTCCCTTTCTATTAGAATTCTCTCCTCAAACATTCTTCGCCATGTATCCTTTAAACCCGCCATTTCTCTATTTATTGACTCAACAAGGTTGGATTGATCTCTAATTGAAGCCTTGATCTTCTCTAAGATGGATTTTTTCTCCTCAATGCTCCTTTGCATCTTATTTGCCTCTTCCTCCTTCTCGGCAACCTCAGCCCATGAAAGTTCACGTTCCAAAAAGCGCCTTTTAAGCGTAAGCTGCTTCTTCTCCTGATATCGCTCATATTGCTCGCGCCAATAGTTAAGTGTCTGCTCAGCTGATTCAAGCATCTTGTTAAGCGACTCCTCCTGACTAATCACCTTACTTAACTTAATCTGCGCCTCAAGAACGTTCCTTCTATAAGATTCAAGCCCCACAGCGGATTCAACAAGCTTAAGTTTTTCCTGCGGTGAAAGCAAAACAAACTGTTCAGCCATATCTTGATGCATTATTATAAGCATGTTATCCGGGTCAACATTAAAGCGTGAAAGAAGCCTTAATACGTCGGCTTTGCTGGCTGCAACACCGTCAATTTCAAACCAGTATTTCCCATCGCGCCTTAAAACCCTAGTTAGATAAATTTGATCCTTATTTATTTTGGGAACGGGACGGTGCCCCCTAACCTTAGAATTATTCAAGACGATGGTTACACGCCCAATATCCTTCCCCCATCTTATTAGGTCGCTGAGCTTCTTCGACCGCTCAGTGTAGGACTGACCTAGGGCAACCGATATTCCAAGAAGAATCGATGATTTACCAGACCCATTTGGTCCGCATATGACGTTAACCCCCGGCTTAAGGGGTATCCTAGCATACTCATAGCTCATAAAGTTCTCTAGAATCATCTCGCTTATCAGCATTCTAGAGCCCTCTCTTGGAATAAATATAATGAATTAAACCTTATTATTTAAGGATATTCTACAGGATTCTTCATCATAAATCCATCAGTATCCGGATGCTGAAAACAATTTTTGCCAAAATACTTTTGATTCTTAATGGTCAAGATTAAACGTATTTAAAAGAATATTTAAATAAATATAAATACCCATCAAATCCTTACTACGTTTAGATGGCTTTAATAAATTCTTCCAGCGTTATTGGCTCTTCAAGCCGACAAATAACTTGTATCATGGAAACATTACGCTGGTCTCTGCTGCTAAATTTTGCAGTATTTTGCGTAAAGGATTATGCCTACTGCTAGAATGATTATGCATGAGACGGCGACAACCATCGCATCAAACAGTATGGTTGGGCTAGTGAGGGAGGCTCCTCTTAAGAAAAGCGAGGTTAAAGCGTCAGTAACATAGTAGCTGGGTACAAATTTGCTGGCTACTTGAGCGTAAGAGGATAGCGAAGCTCCAACGAAGGTGCCTAAAAATAGCTGTGGAAGCACGAAAAGAAAGGCCATCCCGGTCGCTGCATCAGATGTTTTGGCTACGGTGGCTGTGATTAAGCCGAAGCCCACATTAGATAGGGAAAAGGTTAACACAAGAATGGAAGCCATAATATAGGCCGGAAACCCTACGTTTGGCCTGAATCCCATAAGGTAAGCTGCAATGAAGACGATTACTGCCTGAATAAGAGCTATAAGCATGTATGATAAAACCTGGCTTATCATGAACTCCGTTGAAGTTGTAGGGGTCAACCGCATCCTTCTCAGCATACCATTCTCTCGGTCTTGAGTGAAGGATTGAGCAACCATCATTAGGATGAAGATAGATGCGAAAGTAAACATGCCGGGCGCCATAAACTCAAAGGCAGTTGTCCTTTTCGTCTCTACTAATGATGCGACTTGCAGAATTATCGGCATTGAAGTCGCTTGCTGATTTCGGCCTGTAAACGCTGTTAGAACCTGCTGAATTATGGGCGGTATGGCTTGGGTTGCAACAATTGAACCTTTATCCAAGTGGAGGGAAATGGTTGTGTTCACCCATTTACTTGGGCCATCCGGCGCTGTATGATAAGAAACCAAGCTTTGACTAAACTCGGGAGGAATAACCATAACTGCTTGAAGTTTACCCTGAGATAGGTCAATTTGAGCCGTTTGGTTATCAACGTAAACTTGAATACTCAGTATTTTTGTGGCAGATAGTACCTCAAGAAAAGATTGTGTGAAGTTTGCCATGTTTGCTCGATCCAAATTGACCACACCTATAGAGTAGGCGGGTTGCGTACCTCCTAAACCGCCGAATGCAACGCCGAAGGTTAACACGAAAACCGCTGGAAAAAGGAATATCATGAAGAGCACAGCCGACTCTCGGAATGTCTTCTTTAATTCTTTATTGATTAAGGCTGCAACTCGCTGAAGTTTCATCTTAGATCTCCTCCCTTATCTTTCGTCCGGTGAACTTGATGAAAACCTCTTCCAAATTCTTGACTTCGTTTTTTGAAGTCAATTCTCTTGGAGAACCAAGGGCTATAAGCCTTTCATAATCAATTATGCCGACGCGATCACAAAGCTCCTCAGCTTCCTCCATGTAATGTGTAGTTAAAAAGATGGTTTTTCCCCTCATTTTTCAGTTCTTTCATAAAATCCCAGACAGCACGGCGCGATTGGGGGGTCCATCCCAACAGTAGGTTCGTCTAGGAATATGATTTGCGGATCGTGAATTAACGCTAGGATGAGGCTTAATCTACGTTTCATGCCGCTGCTATATTTTCCAACCCTTCTTTTCGCATCTTGAGCGAGCCCCATTTTTTCGAGAAGCATTTCTCTTCTTTCATTAAGCGTATTTTTGTCGAGAGCATATAAATTTCCAAAAAGATCCACGTTTTCTACGCCTGTTAAATAAGGGTAGATAGCAGTTTCCTGAGGGCAGACACCTATCAACTCCCTAACTTTCGCGTTCTCTTTCTGCACATCGTAACCGCTTACGATGGCACAACCGCTTGTAGGTTTTAAAAGCCCGCAAAGAATATTTACAGTTGTAGTTTTACCCGCGCCATTCGGTCCAAGAAGACCGAAAAGTTCCCCCCTTTCCACACATAAACTAACACCATTAACGGCGACAACATTTTCAAACCTTTTAACAACATCATCCATTAAAATTGCCATTTCGTTCATAATTTCAGCGCTTCTAAACTAGAGTCGCAACGTAAGGTATACAACAAGCATATAAGTTTTATGGGCGTATCTGCCAAGCGCTTTGCAACAGTAGGCATTCAAGGAGACCAAAAGAATCATTACTTATAAATCATAGTCAAAGCGTAATATGGAGATGATTTTTAAATAAAGGTTGGTTTTGAAATTGAAAAATAGATTTTTATTGGAATAAAGATCCGATGCCGGCAATGTATACCGAGGGACTAATGAAGATTTAGTGAAGCAAATCTTTTGTGGAGCAAATCTTTATTAATAGAGGAGCTAGCGTAATAGATTTCGGAGGGATGTGGGAAGTAGATGGCCTATATTCCAGAGTATGCGTGGAGAAATTTAACATACCTAAAGTGACAATGATAGATAAATTCGAGTCGGAAAATTGGGTTCAAAATTCGCGTTTAAGAGCAAATATAGATTTCCGAAAAGGAGATTTTTCAGATGAAAATTTTATGGCGAATTTAAAGGGTCTTTATGATCTTGCTTTGGCCTACGATGTTCTGCTCCATCAGAGAGACCCAATACACGCATTATCTCTTATGTTATCTAAGGCTGAAAAATTCTTTTTAATTTCACAGCCTATACTTCCAGAAAAAATTAAAAATTGTGCCATTTCGTAATTGTCTTATTTTGCTTTCAGGTTCAAGAGCCAATGACCTCATTCCCTTTCATGAGAAATGGACTAAAGAGATAAATTATTGGGCAATTTTTTCAGATGCAACCATAATGGACAGCGACCACTGGCTGTGGGGCATGACACCATCGTTTATAGAAAGCCTAATGACCAGTTTCGGTTGGAGAATTATCCATAGGGAGTTTTGGCGTGGATGGCTGCCTAAATCCTCAAAGTGGAAACTATGTGGTTTAATCTTTGCTAGGACCTAGTTAACTTACGCCGGAGATCTTATTTTCACACTTTTATTGAAAGCAAGCTGGTGAAAGAAATCAGGTTCTTCCCGATTGAAGCACATAAATGTTCATGTAGTCTTCATCAACTGTTGCTTGGTATCCGGCCCCTTTAATCTCTTCCATAGAAAGTCTAAGCCAGTTGCCGAATGATCCCGATTCAGTGTTATCGGGATCCATTGAGCTTAGCCCACTATAGCCTTTTTGCCTCGCCACCTCCAGAAGGATGTGCTTTGCAGCCCAGTAATCTAGGGCAACTGGATCCGTGCTTGCCGCTATAATATTAACTCTAACCGCCCTATCATAAGACGTGCTTGGTCCACCACGCGGTATAGCGTTAACCCATATCGCATCAATTATGTTCAATGTTGGGAACCTTGTCTCAACCATCTCGGTCCCCATCCCACCCTTGCCTACAGTGTTATGCGCTCTAGCACCAAAGGTGGCTGTTAGCTTATCCGAGACAACGCCCATATAATGCTTCACGCAAGCTGTAACACCATATATGCTATGGGTCTTCAACGCTGGAAAATTAATCACCTTAAGCTTATCGCTATGATATGTTTTGTTCTCAGGATCCCATACACCATACTTGAAGCTTATGTACGTGCCGAACATTGTTCTAAATTTTGGGTATGAGACCATTATTCCAGTTCTAGGATTTCTAGTGGCATTGATAATGTAGCCGTCCTCTAAATCGCCCTCAAAATACTCATTCACCTGCTTCGTGGTGATCCTATCCCATAGGTAGGCGGAAACCCTATAACCTCTGCTGGCGAAGAACTCTACAACGCTCTGAATTGATTGGGAGATATTTTCAGCGTTATTTCTGCTCCAGCTGAAGCTTCCGCCTGAACCGGCTGAACCATATTGCGCCTGCCCATTATCGGCTACAACTATCTCGCCAGCAAAACCATCCGGATGCTCAAGGATTGCTTGGATGAGCGCCTTAACAAGATCGGTGTTTGTTCCTCCCCTCTCATCCCATTGGCTGTTTACCTTTATTATTACAACATCATCTCTGTCAATTAATCCATTTGGACCCCTATTCCTTCCATGTTCATGGGACTTGTAAAAGGGTAAATCATGCTCACCCATCAAATCAATCAATCTTAAGATTCCATCGTCATTACCCTTAGCGCCGTTTACGACGAAAATGCTTGAAGAAGGCTCAAATTTAGACAATTTCTCCGTGAATGTTAGCCCTATTTCTTGCGTTCCCCTCCATCTTGTCATTTCATACATGCCCCATAATATTAATAAACCGCCAACCGTGACGAGCGTAACTAATATTGGAAGAGTCTTCTTCCTTAAATTAGTTCCTCTAGAGAATTTCCGACGTATAAAATGTAGAAGCGGGATAACATATATTGTCAGCCAAATATAACTGTTTGCTAATGCAGCCCTTTGGCACGGATAGGTTATTCTTGAGGGTTTTGTTCCCGTTCTAAAAATGAACCATAAGAAACTTGTTAATCCTATAACAAATGGACTATAATATAGCCCACATAAACTTTATGTAATAGAAGGAATTTCTTAAGCAGCCTTGAAACAAACATTTTCATGTTTACCCTTTCACAATTAAATCAATATTTTTTATCGTACCACTC
>JAGTQL010000094.1 GCA_018396555.1 Candidatus Bathyarchaeota archaeon
GAGAAATACAAGCGTTGCATGCATCGGCCCAGCTGGAGAGAATTTGGCTCGGATGGCATGCATAGTTAATGATGAGCATAGGGCGGCTGGAAGAACCGGTTTGGGTGCGGTTATGGGATCTAAAAAGCTGAAAGCCATTGTTGTGTCCGGTGAGGAGAAAGTTTCAGTGGCTGAGCCGGATAAGTTTAGAGAAATCTCAAGAGAATGCCTTGAAAAAATGAGAAAGAATGCTGTAACTGGTGAAGGATTGCCAACATACGGCACGTCAATACTTATCAACGTAATTAACACGGCTGGCGGCTTACCATATAAGAACTGGCAAACTGGCGTAAACCCTGATGCTGAGAAAATAAGTGGGGAAACGCTGGCGGAAACTTACCTAACTGCTAGAAGAGCATGCTGGGGATGCATCATCGGATGCGGAAGAGTTACAAGCGTCAAAACAGGCCCCTTCCAAATATTAGGCACTGAGGGGCCGGAATATGAGTCGATATGGGCTCTCGGCAGCTCAACGGCTGTTAAAGACTTAGACGCCATTATTAAAGCTAACCACTATTGCGATGAGTTTGGGCTAGACCCGATCAGCATGGGTTCAACAATAGCCGCGGCTATGGAGCTAAACGAAAGAGGATATATACCTAAAGAAGACCTTCAGGGGCTAGATTTGAAATTTGGAAACTCAGCGGCGCTTATTGAGGCTGTTTGGCGTACAGCACATAGAGTTGGCTTTGGAAAATATCTAGCTCTAGGATCAAAGAAACTTTGTGAGATTTACGGTCATCCGGAACTCTCGATGAGCGTTAAGGGGCTTGAGATGCCAGCTTATGATCCAAGGGCAATTAAGGGAATTGGCTTAAACTATGCCACCGCGAATAGGGGAGGATGCCACGTAACCGGATACACTGTTTCCTCAGAAATTTTAGGGATACCGGAAAAGATAGATCCGTTGGTTCCTGAGGGTAAAGCCAAGTGGGCCAAACTCTTCCAAGATTTCACCTGCGTCGTAAACTCAACCGTTAACTGTCTCTTCTCAACATTTGCTTTGGGCGTTAAGGATTATGCCGATCTGCTTTCAGCCGTAACAGGTTGGAGTTTATCTGAAGATGATCTTCTTAGGATCGGCGAAAGAATATACAACCTAGAAAGGGTGATAATAAACAAGTATGGCTTTGATGGAAATGATGATACATTGCCTGGGCGCTTAATTGGGGAGCCTATGCCAGAGGGGCCGGCTAAAGGGCATGTGGTTGAACTTGAGAAAATGAAGGAGGAATATTATAAGCTTCGCGGATGGATTAATGGCAAGCCGTCTTCAGAGAAGCTGAAAAAACTTGAGATCGAACTATAATCCGTCGAATTGTCCTCCATCAACCTTTTATTTTTTTATTTTCCAATTTAACATTTAGTGATGTTTATGCCGTCAGTTAAAATTAGGCTATTTGCAACCTTAAGAAAGAAATATGGAGTTAAAGAGGTAACTGTTGAATGCGATGGAACCATTAAGAGTTTGATTGAAAGCGCGTCGAAGATTCTAGGTGAAGAATTTTTTAATGATATTTATGATAAAGAGCATGATAAGGTAAGGGATGACCGAATATTCACCGTCAATGGCAGAAACATTAAGGATTTTAAAGGGAACATTGAAGTAAAGGATGATGATGTGATAGCTATTTTTCCTCCATTAGCCGGAGGTTAGAGGGCATTAATTAAGGAAGGCTAAAGATGGATTCGGATTATCCAGAGGCTCTGCAAATAGAGGTCACTAATAGATGTAATTTTAACTGTCAAATGTGCATAAGACGCGTATGGAATGCAAAACCAGAGGATTTAAATCTGGACTTATATAGGAGAATTGCAAAGGCAACATTTCCACATTTAAGGAGACTTATACTTTATGGGCTTGGAGAGCCCTTTGTAGCCCCCAACTTCATTGAAATGCTTAAAATTGCAAGGGAAAAGCTGCCGGGAAACAGTGAGATCCTCATAAGCACAAATGGGTCTCTCCTAAATCCAAAGTTAACCAAGAAGATTTTAAGAATAGGCGTGGACAATATATCGTTCTCAATAGACACAACGGATGTAACCAAACTTAAGTATATTAGAGAAGGATCTGAGCCCACGGTGATTCTAAGGAATTTTCAGCATGTCTCTAAAATGAAAAAGAATTTTAATGGAACATTCAGGCTAGGTGCAGAGGCAGTTGTGATGAAAGATAATTTCATGGATCTTCCAAATTTAGTTAAGGAGATCTCCCATGAGGAAGTGGACTACATCTTCATTTCTCACATCATGCCCTATACTGAGGAAATGTTCCAAAAATCTGTATACATACCTTTAAGCAGAATACCATTTGAAATAATTAAATCATCTTTAGAGTACGACTGGAACCTGATACGCGAATCTACCCGTGAACTTTTTGGGAGAATCTATGGGCTCGATATTGAGCCGAAAGCCTCTAGGATAATAAGCGAGTTTTGGAGTGAGGCGGAGAAGAATGGATATTGGATTAACCTTCCTCTTCTATTCTATTTGAGAGATAAAATCATTGAGATGAGTGAAGACGTTGAGAGAATTTTTGAAATGAGCAGAAAAATAGCTCATGAGTATGGTGTAGAAATAAAGACTCCAAACCTTTATCCAGATGCAAAAGAAAGAAGATGCCCATACGTGGATAAAAACACGGCCTTTATTAGATCAGACGGAACGGTCGCACCGTGCCTAGAGTTCGCATATTCACATCCAGTCTATGTTAATATGCACGCTAAAAATGTGCATGCTGTAACCTTTGGTAACTTAAAAGAGGAAAACGTGGAGAAAATATGGGGAGAAAAGGCATATGTGAGTTTTAGGGAAACTAGACGAAAAATAAGTGAAAACATACCCTGGTGCGGAGATTGTCTTTACTCATCTTTAGGATGCTACTTCACAAAAACAAATGGTTCAGATTGCTATGCAAATGAGCCTGGATGCAACGAATGTTTCTACAGCGTGGATTTAGTTCAATGCAATATATAGTATTTTTTGTTTCATCAAATTAAAGACTCGTTGCGTGTGCCGGAAGAAATTTTAGTCTTTCAATGCAACTTCCTCAACTGTTCTGTTGAGCGTCACCTCAGATATATCCCGGCTATATTCCATTACTCTGCGAGTGTTGTCTATTGCAAGTCTAAGTATAGCAGCGATATTCGGATCGATCTTCTTTGTGGATATTAGGGCTATGAGGTTACCCTCAGCGGCCGCAGCATCTTTAGATTTAGCTATCACTTTATCCGCAAGCGCATAGTCCCTTTTAAGCATGGCTTTCAACGAGTCTTCAAGCAGCCGATGCGCTGAAACATTAAACTGCAGTATCTGCGAGTAATCTTCCTCATCTAATGGTTCCTTTATGAAGAGGATTTGCTCATCAATCATTCTTTTAAGGGCAGCGATGCCATCCATCAGGTTAAGGGCGTTTTCAGCAATATTTTTTAAGACGTTGACAACTATTCTGTAACCTAAAAATTCCTTTGGGGATTTGAATCCTAAATCCTTATAGAGATTATGCTCTAAACCAAATTTTAATTGCCTGATCACATAGAGGTTAAGCCTATTCACGTCGCTGCATATACTGACGACTTCCCCCACAAGGTTTTGATTAAAGTCTCTTATAGCTAAAATCGAGCTCTTGTCAGCTAAAAGCGCAAGCACAAACATCCTTCTAATGGCTTTCTCCACTGGAAACTCAAGGTGATTTATTAATATTTGGATGGTTAATTCATGCTGATCCTCATCGATTATCTCAGACCCTAAAAGTGTATTCCTAATGAGGCTTCTGATGGATAACTTAAATTGTGTAGAGTTCCCGATGTCGCTGCTGAAGCGCATATGAATAAGGCTTGCGCCCACAACGTAAAGCGCCGTTATCTTCCGGCATAAAGCCTCTACATCATCTTTTGAACTAACATTAATCCAGTACTCATTTAATTTTAATCTCTCTTCAAATTTTTTCTCCATGATTCTTCTCGGGATCAGAAGGAGCGAAAGGTCATCGTTAACTATGAAGTCTATTTCGCTTCCCTTCTCTATCGGGATCTCGTCCACCCATTCCTTCGGTAAAGAAATAATGTAGGCTCCTCTGCCGGTGCATTGAACTCTTCTGTAGCCTAAATCTCTCACCATTTAAAATCCCTGCTTAAAATAGAAAGCATATTGAAAGATATATTTTTTCCATATTTCATTTTTTACAATATAAATCATCATGATTAACCTTATAGCCTCCATAAATAATTCATACGGGTGCAACAATATGACTGAAAGGGTTCAGAAAAACTCCTCATATCTGAATGCTAAATCCACAACCGGAACAATTACCCGTGTGAGAGATACAAGCCCAACAAGCGGCATGTGCCCAATATGCATAAGAGACTGTCCCTTCTTATGTGAAATAGCACTCTCAGCATTTAGAGGGAGAGAAGCCTTATATCCGGAGCCGCATCATTTCGGGTTAAGCACCGCTGGCGCCCTAAAAGACTTCGGTTTAGACTGGTCGCACTTTAATATTCTAGCATCACTTATAGGCGCAGAGGGCATAGAGCCTAATCCGGACTTAGCGCTATTTCCAAATGTTGATATAAGCAGTGAAGTTGCCGGCATACCCCTAAAGCTTCCAATAGTGACTGGAGCATTCGGCTCAACAGAGGTTGCTAAAGCGTTCTGGAACGGTTTAGCTGTAGGTGCAGCCCTATCTGGCGTTTTGATTACCGTGGGTGAGAACGTCTGCGGCGTTGATCCAGAAGCGGTCTTCACAAATGGCAAGGTGACTTATTCAAAGGAATTGGAGCGCAGAGTCAAGTCCTTCAGAGAGTTTTGGGATGGAAAATACGGCGACATAGCCATACAAACAAACGTTGAAGACCAACGACTTGGAGTTGACGTCTATGCAATATCAAAACTTGAGGTTAATATAATAGAGCGAAAATGGGGACAAGGTGCTAAAGCAATAGGCGGCGAAATAAGGGTTACTGACATAGATAGAGCAATTATGTTAAAGAAACGCGGTTATATAGTGATCCCGGATCCGGAAGACCCTTCAGTTAAAGAGGCATTCAAAGAAGGGGTCTTCAAATCTTTTGAGAGGCACAGTCGGGTCGGAATGCCTAATGAAAAGAATTTTGTAGAGGACATTGAATGGTTAAGAATGCAAGGCGCAAAACATGTGATGCTTAAAACAGGCGCCTATAGACCATCCGCAGTAGCATTTGCAATGAAACTTGCATCAGAGGCAAAAATAGACTCTGTAACCTTCGATGGGGCTGGCGGTGGAACCGGAATGAGCCCGGTGCCAATGATGGATGAAATGGGGACACCGACAGTCTACTTAGAAGCTCAAGCTCTAAAATGCGCCGAGATATTAAGAAAGAAGGGTAGGCATGTCCCCGATATAATCATGGCCGGGGGCTTCATAAATGAAACCCAAATATTTAAAGCCATCGCCATGAGCAACTTCGGTAATGGACCATACGTTAAGGCTATATTAATGGGCCGTTCGCCGATAACCGCGGCCATGAAGGCCTCATACTTCATTGAACTTGCCAAAAAAGGCAAACTGCCAAAATCCTTTGCGGATCTATATGGTTCTGAACCGGAAAAGTTTTTT
This sequence comes from Candidatus Bathyarchaeota archaeon, assembly GCA_018396555.1. Lineage (GTDB taxonomy): Archaea > Thermoproteota > Bathyarchaeia > Bathyarchaeales > DTEX01 > DTEX01. The sequence goes on from JAGTQL010000094.1 coordinate 5,636, forward strand.
GCCGCAACACCTGAGCTTAAAGAAGCGTATGGCGAAAAATTCTCAAAAATTCCTTGGGAATCTGTTGCAGTTTACACTTATTTAACACAGAGGGTGGGCGTTGGTTTGAAGCAGCTTATGGCTGGGGCCCGCAAATGGAAACTTAACTTAATAAATCGTGGAGACCTAGCGGCTCTAACCGAGAGAGCTTCAAAAGTTACTGGCATACCTCTTATGGAAGAGGCTGATGCTGATGCTATAGAGCGCATACTAGATTAGAAATATCTCTTTCTTACTTTACCCACAGATCTCAAATAACATATGCGGCACATCAGATTTAGCTCTCAAAACAAGAGATAAAGACGGTGAAAAATATTATTATAATGACAAATTTTTAAAGGGAATGATAGATTAAAGGGTGAGTGGTTTACTTGAGATTTCATGGCTTATTATCTAGGGAAAAATCGGTTTTAGTTATCATTGATGTACAGGAGAAACGTTTTCCGCTGATCCATGATAAGGAAAGGGTTCTTGAAAACTTGAGGAAACTAATTCAGTTTGCTAAAATAGTGGGCATGTCGATTATTTTAACTGAGCAGTACCCTAAAGGGTTAGGAAGGACAATTCCCGGAGATAAAAGAGATCCTTCAAGAAGGTTGAGTTCAGCTGCTTTGGCTCCGAGAAATTTAGAGATGTCTTAAAAAATCTTGGCGTAAAGAACCTTATAGATCCGCAAAGGAT
>JAGTQL010000006.1:0-12271 GCA_018396555.1 Candidatus Bathyarchaeota archaeon
CCCATAAGCAGAAAAACTTAACGCTCATATTAAGCTGATGATACATGGTCTTTTCCATTCCACAATTTCTCTAAAATAAGACCAAAACGTGCTCTGCCGGAACATAAATCATGAAGAAGAATGTAATTTAAAAGATATGTACCGTCTCCTTTATATGAGCAAAACTTAAATATTTATCTCTAATAACATAAAAACGAAGGAGAGCATTATGGACAAAAAAGTTTCTGGCATATCGGTAACTATGCTTTTTGCAGCAATTTTCCTTACAAACGGAAAATGCATTCTAACCGTTAATGCCATTGATGGAGAAATGGAATTTCCCATAGCGGAGGCGATCAGCACGGTTGTTAATTGCACAAGCGCTGAGCTTAGCATTTCCAGCGTGGTGTATTCTGGCAACGCTTCGCTCGTACATTTCCCTCCTCAAGTAGATATGAATAGAGCCGAGTTAACAAACGCTATTTCCATCATCGTTGGTTTTTCAAGGTTCGGTTCAGGGCTGGTTTTTCTCTTCAATAATACGGATACCGCCACAGCTGAGTCACTTGCAAATGCCGTAAAAGGCTCTATAGAAACAGCGTTTGAGGTAAGTTTTACATTGAACTCTACAGGCATTGTTGAAGATGGATACGTTAATGTAACATATATTGGGCCTGGAAAAAGCGATCTATCCGGATACTTAGGTCAGCTTATGGAGAAATGCTTAGCCCCCGATTTAGGCGGCTTCACATTAACGTTCATCCCAGTAAGTGATGAAACTAACGCCTACGTCTGGGTTAGCGCCTCCAAGGAAAACGGGGGCTTCGATTGGATATACTCTATGGGAGTAGGCTACTCCACGAGTATACCTGTTGGCGCCGGCTCGCACAAAATAGATTTCCTAGATCTGCTTAATGTAGAATCTCTTGAACCATCGACATACGCATCCTATGAGGGCTGGTACTCCTCAATGGTTACCCTGGTAATTGTTTCTAATGAAACCGTCTCCTACGTAGCCTCCGAGCCTGAAACTGCGAATCCATCGCAAATGCAGTTAAGAGGTTGGTATGTTAATTATCCTCAGCCGCCTCAGCCACCTGCACAGTTAATGGCATACTTCAGCTTCGCGGATGACCCTACACCTGTTAATAGACTTTCGTTCACTTTCAGCGGCTTAGTTATTTCAGAATTTGCTGCATTAACTCCACTAATTATGTTGATGGTAGTGGCTTCTATCGCTGTGGTCGCCAAAAAGAAAATTCCCCGATAAACCGCCTAAATTTACTCTTCAATTCTCTGGAATGATTACACGTTTCCTTTTATCTAAGGTTGCATGAACATAACTCTTAAATGCATTTTATTAAGAAATTTAAAAGTGTTAAAAAGCCCTAATAGAGAAGATTGCATGAATATAAATATCTTATGTGATGTTATGCTTAAATTGGATGGGTCGATAAGGCCCGCTATATACTTGGCTGAGGAGCTTGCTAAACATGATTATAAAGTGACTATGATTTCACCTCTTATATCTCCAGAATCTGAGATGGAGATAAAAGATCTGGGCGTAATACCGCAGAATATGCGGGTAAATCTTGTAACTAAAAATAGGGGGCATGCTTTTCTTTGGTTCGAAGCATGGTTGCGTGAAGCATTATTCAGGATGAATTCTACTGGTATAGAGAGGAGTTCACTAACCATTAATTTCTCTCAAATGTTTTCCTTTCCCTCTCTTGTATGGTATCTTCAAGGGACGCCCTCAGCCGCGTTGGAGGACATTGCCAGGGGACTCCCAATACTTTTTAAGGCGGCATATAGATGCTTAAGCCCTCTAATATCCTATTTAGATAAGGTTATGGTCGAGCAAACTAGAAGCCTATCAAAGTTTGCAGTTGCCAACTCAAAATATTGCGCTTCATTATATTCTAAATTGGGTATTAAGGTTGATCACGTGATTTATCCACCGTTGGATTGTAGTTTATTTAAACCCTCCACCGTGAATCCCTCATTAAAATATGTGCTAACCTATTTCGGGAAGGAGACGGAATTCACAACTATTAAGGCTATTGCAGATAAAGGCGTCACAATAAAGGCGTTCGGCTCCAAAGGCTCTTTAATACCGCAAGAATTATTGAGGCATCCGAACATAGAATTTTTGGGGAGAGTCTCGATCTCTAAACTTATAAATCTATATTCGAATGCGCTCTACACAATCTTTCCATTCACTCATGAACCATTTGGATATATACCTCTGGAAAGTATGGCATGCGGCACCCCAGTCCTCACGTACAATATGCAAGGACCGGCCGAATACGTGATTGACGAAGTAACGGGCTGGCTTGCAAACTCAAAGCCTGACCTTATCATCAAGGCCATAAAAATATGGAGGAATGGTTATGCTTCCTATATTAGGCGGAAATGCGTAGAGGAAGCCGTGAAGTTTGATAAAAAGGTCTATGTGGAAAGATGGTTCAGTTTACTTAAATATTTCGATGTGCTTGAGGGGGTTTATTGATAGCAGCATTAAATTCATCAATTATATTTTTGTTCTACTAATAAATCAGTGAAAGAAAAATATGCGAATGCAATTAATGAAGAGATTAAGAAAATTCGGTGTAAAATCTTGGATTTGCTCAGACTATTTTCTGCCTTTTATTATAGCATTAACATATATTTTTATCGTCTCCGGTTTGGCGATGATGAGCCATTACTCATTCTTTACAAATGCTTGGGATCTAGGGATTTATGCCCAAGCCCTATATAGCACGCTCAATTACTGGAAACCTCTATATTACACTGTTGAGGCGATTGGGAATCCTTCTAGGAGTCTTTTCGGCATACATTTTTCACCCTTCCTTCTTCTTCTCGTGCCAGTTTACGCCATATATCAGAGCCCCATTACGCTTCTTGTGCTTAGGCCTATCGCCATATCCCTTGGGCTGATTCCGCTCTGCCAAATTTTACGTGAGAATGGAATTGCTGGCAGAGGATTTTTGATCTTTTTCACGATTATATACTTAATTTATCCTCCAATGCTTGTCCCAATCTCAAATTTTGATTTACTGGCTTTTTTGCCAGCGTTATTTCTTTTCGCCCTACATTATTTAAGGAGAGGGAATTATATGAGATCGTACGTATTTATCTTATTGGCGTTGATGATCAATGAGTTTGTCTCGTTAATAGTTGTAATGGCCGCAATCTACGTTTTGCTCATAGGCTGGAGAGAAATCTTGAAAGATTTAAAGCTAAAAAAGATTAATGGAAAAATGCTCTTTTCAATCGCTCTTCTTTTCACAGGGTTTTCATGGTTCTTTCTAGCGAGCGCCGTGATCACGTACTTTAATCCCCTCGCGTTAAGGACTAAATGGGAATGGGGGGAACTGGGAAGCGGCCCTTGGGAGATAGCCTTTACCGTTTTAACAAACCCCATTAAAGTGTTAAATGCGTTATTTAATGATGGACAGAAGAAATTTCTTTACATCGTTGCTCTGTTAGGGCCTCTAGCCTTCGTACCGCTTCTTGAACCATCAGCATTGATGATGGCAATACCATGGTTGGCAGCTAGCCTACTCTCAATAAATCCACTCTACTATTCCATTGAAACGCAGTATCCAGCCTTCGTTTCACCATTTATTTTTCTATCAGCCATAGATGGCATAAAAAGGTTGATGAACTTTAATGCTGACATAACGAAGCGTGTTTTCACCATGATGATAATAACATTATTTCTCTCAACCCTTCTTATTCCATCCGGTATACACCTTAAATTTAGCGAATCTAATGACGCCGTTTGGTTGGCGTTAAGTGAGATCCCGCCAGACGCATCAGTGTCCATTATGCCCGATATTTATCCGCATGTATGTAATAGGCTTGAGGTTTACCCATATTTTGTTGAGGGGGTTGAATATGTGCTCGTCAATATTTATTCATGGTGGTACGATGTTACTCTTCCTAGACCAGCCCATGTGGCAACAAGATGGTGCGATGCTCAAATTAGCGGCAATTACGGCATGGTCTTAAACATGAGGGGAATCGTACTTTACAAGAGGGCATATAATGGGCCCGTTAAATACTTTAGTGGTGTAAACTTTAATTACGGGGTTTATGATATTATAGATTCATCCGGGGAAATTATTTCGACAGATATTTTAGTCCATAAAGCCGGAAATCCTTCTCCGCTATTTTTCAGAACGCCAACTAGGTATCTGCCGCCTGGAGACTATAATGTTACCGCACGCTTTAAAGCATCCTCATTCATTTTGGGAAGAGCTGTCAGATTTGAGGTGAGGACAAAACCTGGAGAGATAAAAATTTTCGCCGCAGAGTTCACTGGAGCCAATTTATTGGCCGGCGAATGGAGGAATTTAAGCTTTAGTTTCTCCATTAAAAAGCCAATGCCTATTGAAATAGCAATATATGTAAGCAATTCCACAGATATTTATTTCCAAAATTTAAATGTTCTTCAGATTTCAGGCGCGTGAATAAATGAAGATATGTGCTGTAACTACGTGGCCACCCCACCGTGACGGAATATCCCTTTATTCTGCTCAATTATACGAGCACATAGGCAAAAATACTGAAGTTAAAGTTTTAGCAAATATAATTGATTCACCCACCTCTAACGAGGAAGCCTTTGATAAAGGAATCCATTGTAGGATTATCAGATGCTGGAGGAGGGGAAGCGTAACCTATCCCTTTAAAATTTTCAGAAGAATATTGATGGAAAAACCCGATATTATCCATTTGCAGCATGGATGGCTACTTTACGGCGATAAATTTTCATCTTTACTGCTTCCACTGCTCCTTATCCTCCTCCGATTAACAAAGAGGCCGCTTATAGTAACTATGCACACAATAATAGGGGAGAAACCCAGATTACATGAAAATGGGGTCGCTAACTTTATAGCTAGAATGCTTATTACATTTTTAATGGGTTCCATCGTGAAGCTTTCCAGTAAAATTGTTGTGCATAATAATTTAATGAAAACAGCATTGGAAAATCTATATTCACTACGAAAGGATAATTGGAAAATATTTGTCATACCTCATGGTGTGAGAGAGGCGTCAAGAAAACCTAGAAATATTCGGAAAAATGGAGGCGTTAAAATATTATCACTTGGTTTCCTCAGGAAGGAGAAGGGCATTGAATATTTAATTGACGCTTTTAAAATCTTCTCAATCAATTGCCCGAAAACCACCCTCATAATTGCTGGCGGGAAACATGCCCACGATAATGATGAGGGATACATTAAATTGATAAAGAGAAGATTGCCGGATGCCGCATCAAAAAATATAATTTTTACTGAGTTTGTTGATGATGAAACCTTAGATAGGTTAATTTGGGAAAGCGAAATAATCATACTTCTATCCTTGGGGAGGCACTATATTGAGGCAAGCGGATCTTTAGCAAGGGTTGCAATGTATGGGAAACCCCTCATCTGCAGCAAAGTGCCAAAGTTTGAAGCTGACCTTGAAGACGGAAAAGACTGCATAATGGTTGAATCTGATAATCCGAAAAAATTAGCTGAGATGCTATCCCTGTTAACAAATGATGCGAGTCTCAGGGAAAATATGGGAAGAAACCTAAAAAGAAAGTTTAAGGATAGAACTTGGAGTAATGTTGCGGAGCAGCACATTAAGATTTTTAAAGACAGTTTAAGACTCGCATCAGTAGAGCAAAAGATTCATAAGGGTTCTTCATCAGATTAAAAGAGGCGTCGTAGCGGCATGATATTTAACAATCGCACATAGCATTAATACTGCCCTCTCAAGATTGTATTGCGCGAAGAGTTTGTTGGTATCATGCATTTCTAAAAAGTATATGTCTACATTGTCCTTATCTTATATATCCATGCTGAATTCCCCTTATTTCCCATCTTTATTGTGAAAGAGTTTACTGAATGTAATTCAACTCTTTTACTTTACGTCTTCTTACTGACGTAACTAAGAAACTATAGATCTTTACTTTTTTCTTCGCCTTTTGTGCAGGTGTTTTTATTTAAACATCATGATTTTGCAGCATCATTTTTCCTGCGTTTGACCCGCTGCCAGATCGCTAGAGTAGATGACACCACCATTATGAGGGTGAACACTGCAGCCTGCGGAAACTCTGGAATAATCTGTATTCTCGGCCTATTATCTTTAGCATTTGCTTGTCCAACTATCTGATACGGTGCATCTCCATACCCATCGCCGTCTGTGTCTGTGCCTTTGTAGTCGCTCCAATAGTTTCCATCCCAAATGTTATCTTGCCCATCGTCCTGCGCATTACTATGGATGTTTATGAAGTTGTTGGAGTAGATCTTACAGTTGAAGGCAGGGTTAAGCCATATGCCTAACGAGCTATTTCTTACGTCGCAATATTCTATTGTTATCCAATCTGAAGAGTCCAGATATATTCCGTGGTCCTCGTTGAAGTGGATCTGGGAGTTTGAGATTGATCCATTGATGACCACGTAGAAATATATTCCGTCTCCAAGGTTGCTGTGTATGTTGCAGTTGCGTATCAGGATTCTCTCCGAGGACTCAGCGTAAACTCCATAGAGGCTTCCATACAGCTCGCATTCCTCAACAATTGAGTCATAAATATGCTTCATGTAAAGGCTGTAATACCGACCATCTCCTATCCGGCAACCAACTACCCTAACATTCGATCCTGAGAATAGGAGGAGAACGTCGCCGACAATATGGCTTATATCGCTGTTGCGAATTACAAGATTAGATGAGTTGTAAGCATATATGCCTTGATGCCCCCCATTAACAGTAACGTTCTCAATGACTACGTTAGATGTATGCTCAAGCCTTATGCCGGTGTCCGATGGGATAATATGGCAGTTCCTAATGACAACATGAGCGTCTGTATTTTCAAGCCAGATCCCATAGTCGGCGCCTATAACCGCTTCGGTTATTGCCCAACCCTCAATCAAGTAAGGATCTTCAGCCGTTCCAGACCCGCCGGTAACTCCATTTTCGGCGGTGAACTCAGAGTTGCCAGCTATTCGGATTGGAGAATGCGGCTCAAGGGCGGCTCCACTGTTCGGGATGTAGGCGAGAGCCAGCAAAGCGGCCAGAAACACTGCGGATAGAGGGATGCGCATGCTTCCCACATCACGAAATTCTACTCAAGATAAAATAAGCCTAATTTATTTATATGATTTATGCATTAAGATTTTGCGTATCGGTTTATCTATGGCAGCTAAAACTTATTTGCATCGGATATGAGGCAAGGATTTGTTAATGAGAACTCGGAAAATTAACGCTTTCTCTATTTGAATGTATTCACTGAGTTTTAGGTATGCCTAAACGTTTCCAACTTAGTACATTTAGCATATAAGGTGTCAACAGCCGTTGCTACTGTTTTTCTTTCACCGTTATTTCGTACCAAATTGTCGCGTATTCCGGCCCGATTGTGAATATTTTATATTTTCTGTCGTTTTGAACTGGAATGGACTGTTTTCTGCTCCCTTTGTTATCCAGCGCCCAAACTTCAATCTCCTCGTCAGACCGTATTCTTATTGTGGCTGTCACGCCCTCAGTTAATGTCGGAGGTTCTCCCCAATTCTTACCACATGTTATTTTACCATTATACGTGCTTATTCTGGAAAGTTTGGTCGTTCCTCTAGCTAGAATTTTGCCATTAGGGCATTTCATAACTCTCATATTGCTGTTAACCGTGTATCCGGCGGCAACCAGGAGAAGGCTTCTCCAATCTTCAAAGTTCTCTCCATCAATGACGCTGAGGGTTATTATGCTCCATCCATCTAGAACCGTCATACCTGGCGCAATCACTAACCCGCCAAAATCATATTTTCCATTACCGCAGAAACCTATCAATGCCAAGCTTCGCGAGGTGTTAACTATTATTACTCCACCATTTTTTCTTGAGACATCCCATATTACCTGACCGTTGTCAGATTTGTAAACCGGTCCCTTCACGTCAACTTCCTGCGGCATCAACGCATCGCTTGGTATGGGTCCGCCTTCAACCATTAAGGCCACTCTGGAAACCAAAGGTATGCTGCGTTCTACTCCAACGTGCTCCCCATCAACCAGCCTCCAAGCCCACGTTCTCCTTTCAGCGATGACGCCTATCTCGCCATCTATGTTAAGTAAGGCGGTTACAAGGTTATTTGCCGGATTAATGTCGCCCCTAACAAACATCATGTATGCCGGTATTAGGGTTGCCATCTTAACTGGATGTTGATCGACATCAAAATAGCCCCTGATCATTCTTGAATTCCAGTTGTTTGCGCTTCCATAGTCGAAGAGGAAGATCCCGTCCCAGTCCTGGAGTGCAGCGTATGCCGCTAAAATTAACGCGGTTTCAGCATCATACATGTTCGGCGCGGGATGATTATATTCAGTTACGAAGTGAGGCTTTCCATAAACTCTCCTAAGCGCAATATCTGGAATCGTGCCTCTCTCCGGATAATTCACCATGGGCTCATTTATAACGTACCAGTTTTCCGGATCCCACGATGCGCCTGGAAATTCCGGATGATGCCAGTAATCATGCGTATCAACAACGTCTAGGCGAGATTGGATATTTACGGTGCTGCAGCTGGTTACAGTTCCTATAATGAGGGACTTAACTCTAATCTCCTGTTTCAGATATCTATACATGTCTTCAAAATATTTCTTCTCTAGAAGCCATAAGAACTCAATCCAATCCTTCTTTGCACCTAACGTTTTACTGTTAAATTCTTCAAGTGTAAATATTTCTAAGGTTCCATCTTCAAGCTTACCTTCCCCTATTACTCTCCCCCAAGCCTTTTGAAGGTTTTCAGTTGAATCATATTTTTCCAGTAGGAAAGCATTCCACTTTTCTCTTAGGCTCTTCCTGAATACTGCTGGAAACCCATCGATTACTCTTCCAAGCCATCCCTGAAGCAGCCCTTGTTCATTAACTATTTCAACAATTGCAATGCTTGTTTCATCCGCGTACTTGGAATTAGTATATGGGTTATAATGCGTTAGGAGATGCCTAGCATATTCCCTATGAAGATTGGTGACAGCATCAAAGAAAAAGCCTAAAATCTGCTGATCCTTCCATGAAACACCATTTATTTCAGATGGTAATCCATCGGCGCTGGACAGTTGCCTGGAAACTAGAAGGTTTAAGTCAACATATATGCCATTCTCCTTTAGCATCGCTATGAAATAATCCAGCCGGTCAAGCGCATTCTCATTTAGGCGCCTTGTTCCACCACTTAATGGGTCAAATATGTTAAAGCTCTCCCAAGGGGCATCCATATGATGGAAGCGAACCATGTTTATGCCGAATTTCGCAAGCCTAGCGGCTATTTTTCTAGCCTCATCTTTACTTGGAAATGCTGAGCTCCCGCATATGTTGACCCCCAGAAACTTTATGCGTTTACCGCCAACATAAAGATGCCCATCATTGCCAACGGCAACATGTCCAAAACGTCCAGAAGGCTTATCCAGCAGATCACTTAGGCTTACAAACGTATCTTCAGAATCGTCCCAAGGTAGATAAAACCCAAAGAGTTCTCCATCACCCTCCTCGTATGCTGGTGCGGAAAAATAATAGTTATATATGGCCAAGGAAAGCACCCCAACAATCACTATAATTAAAATAAATATTAAAACTATTTTAAATTTGATCTCATTTCTGCTCATAGCAAGTTCCACAAGAACAATTCGTATATTCAATATTAAAATTTTTAATCGGCTTATTAATGCGCTCTCAGAATCACTGCTTCTCCAGATATCCTATGAAACGATAGCATTAAGGAAACTGAGATTACAAAAACAGCAAGAATAAAACCGTGTTCACTTTCATAGTAAACCTCATCCAATTTAAACACAAAGATTTCCCACTCTTCTTAGGTTCTTAGGCGCGTGGTGCACGGAAAAATTAAGGAAACAAAAATGCTAGTACGAACAGAACCGTGAAATTATTATAACTCAAGAGGTAGGATTTGAATACGTCTGCACATCTATTGACGGCGTATGCTGTTATTTGCACTCTTCACACGTGAAACATGTCCATCTTTAGTGAATATTTAAGCGGGCAGGTGGGATCTTCACCATGCTCTCGCTGTTTGCCCCTCTTTCCCCTGCTTTTCATATAATTGTGCGCTAACTATATAAAGCAAAGAGTGGTAGATAAAGCAGTAGAACAGTGCGTAAAGAAGGATAATCGTATATTTCAATCTGAGAGGTTAAGTTCCTAAGTTCTAGCTAGGCGGGTCTTAGAGTGTTTTCAAGTTCGATTAAGAAGATTGATTTCCGTTTAGGTGGCAATTACCTTACACTTGAGGTTCCTCCATTCTATGTCAACTTTGAGAAAAGGGCTTTTAGCTCTATAATGGCAAGAAAAAGCATCATAAAGGAGGGCGTTGTTATATATGTTTATATAACCAGACATAGGCAGATTGAAAAACTTTTGCTTCTGAAAAGGTTACATCCAGATCTATTTTTGCCTGATGATCTTAAGGAAGCAGCATCAGCAATTGAAAAACTAAGCCCGGAAGAGTTTAATGGATTTGTAAGAACTCTGAATCTAGGAGATTTTATTGAATCTCTTAGGGATCTTGAGAGAACATGGAAGTATGGCGGGGAAGGAATCTGGCTGAAGAGAACAGGCCCGTTCACGCTTTACATGATCATTATTATTAAAGAGGGCAGATGGACCGTCAGACCCGCAATCTCGAAGAAAGTTATAGAGGGCTATGGATTCGAGATACCCGTTGACACGCAGCTTAAAGAAGCCTTTATGAAGGAACTTAAGGAGGGCGAACTTGAAGAGATCCATGATCATGTTGAGACGCATCATTTCCACTTAACAGTTGAAAGTCTAGAAAGATGCGCGTATTTAGCGAAAAAATGGGATTACTACTTCTCAAATAAGAAACGTTGGAAACAAACAGTCTTCATCTTATAAAACCTATTTCTAAGCTAAATTACGGATGCATACTTATATCCTCACAGAAGATTAATCGTGGAAGACATCAAGCATTCAATTTATTCAATCGAAAATTTTTCTTTGAAGATTAGAGCACGATCATTCTGCGTCTGAGCCCTTTTTCCTCTTTACCAATGGCAATATGTTTATTTGCGGATTTTCTCATTTTTTTCTAATTATTTTCACTCTTTCAATTTCGCGTTCAATTTTCTCAAGGCATGCTTCTCTTACAAATGATGATCGGCTTGGCCAGTAGCCCAGATCTTCAATGAGATAATCGATCTCCTCTAGGATGGGCATTGGAACGGAAACGGCGCCGAACATTACTCGTGTTCTTCTTCCATAATCCTCAGTCTTTGAAACCCGCATATGGACTCGCCTCACTACTTTAGCTTTTAAACTTTGTTTACGTTACTTCTATATATCTCTAATGGTATTTTATCAGAAAAAGCTAAAAATTTATAATTAATAACTAAAAAATAAACATAAAGTTAAAAATTAGCGGTATATGCAGAGTTCTCTTGGTTAAGTTTCCCTTTAACGTGCTATCGCTTAAATAGATGATAGATTAGCGATTAAAGAAACTTGCACAGTTTCAAAAAATCAGTTACTGAGCACTTTTACATTATTCGGCTTTCTCTAAAAAACCTTAACAGATTCTCGGAATAGGGTCTCCTAGGGGTCTAAGGATGATTCTTCTGCCGCCGATAACTGTTTGCATCGCAACCCCGCCAAAATCTTTCGTTGATTCGCCTATTATTTCCGCATATTTACCCTCACTCGTTTCCTTTAAAAGGTTTAATGCTTCCTCAGCCCTCTCCTTTACAACGCCTATGACTATTTTTCCCTCATTACCCATTTCCAGCGGATCTAAGCCGAGCATCTCGCAGGCGGCTTTAACCGAATCTCTAATTGGAATCTTATCCTCATAAATTAGTATGCCAATCCTGGATTTCTCGCTCAGCTCATTCAACGCATCGGCTAAACCGCCTCTAGTGGGATCCTTCATGGTGACGATGCCGCCAACCTCGCCGAGGAGACGCTTTATCACCCGGTTTAATGGTTGAACATCGGATTTTATATCTCCGCTGAAACTCAATCCCTCCTGGGCTGATAGAACCGCCAGACCGTGGTCGCCTATTGTTCCAGACAGTATTATTTTGTCTCCAGCCTTAAGATTTGAATCAAGTATCCAGCGGCTACTGAAGTCCGCCCTATACTTCTTAACGACAGCAATATTCTTCTCGAGAGCATCTGTTCTCATGCCTATGCCAGAAGTGTTTATTATGCAACCGCCCATACTGCCCTTCTCAACAACTTTAGTATCCCCGGTGACCACCGCAACCCCAGCCTTAAATGCACCTCTTT
>JAGTQL010000006.1:12298-16075 GCA_018396555.1 Candidatus Bathyarchaeota archaeon
CATTTAATGGCAATCCCTCCTCAAGTATGAGTCCACATGCAAGCGCAAGCGGCTCAGCTCCCAGAACAGATATGTCATTAACCGTTCCGGAGACAGCTAGACGCCCTATATCCCCACCTGGAAAGAATATGGGCTTAACCGCATGCGAATCGCTTTTAAGTACAATATCGCTGACAACAGCGGCGTCATCTAAGGCTTTAAGGGAGACTTCTCCTCCACTAAGATCTCCGAAGAGCCTCAAAATATATTTCTTAACAAAATCATGCATGACCAGGCCTCCAGCGCCGTGTAGCATCGTCACATATTCTTCTCCTTCGCTATGTATCTGAGCACTCATATAACTCTCCGCCTCCAAAATTGCTACTGTAAGTATTTAGGTATTCAGATATTTTTAAATAAGGTTGAATCTAAACTTTTCCCATGCATGAATGGTCCTTAGCAGAAGCCATAATATCAGCGGTTTTCAGTATAGTTGAAAGGGAAAATTTAAGGGAGGTTAAAGAGGTGCATTTAAGGCTGGGGGAGCTTCAGCAGATTGAGGTCGACATATTAAAGTTCGCCCTATTGCAGATGAAAACAGGTAAGCTCAGCAACGCAAAGTTTACGGTGAGAACGGCCAGAGCGAAATTCAAGTGCAGAGCCTGCAATCATATATGGACCTTTAGGGAAATGAAGATTCCAAGCGACATAAAGGAATCAATTCACTTCATTCCGGAAGTAGCCCACGCATATATTAAATGTCCAGAATGCGGCAGCCCAGACTTTGATGTTATACAGGGAAGAGGATTATGGATAACCAGCGTTAAAGGTGTAAAATAGCCTATGTATGATCCCAGGATAAGCATAATTGAGAAGAGGCTTAAAAAAATAGGTAAAGTAATCGCTGTCTCAAGCGGCAAGGGAGGGGTTGGAAAAAGCTTATTCGCATCGGCCCTCGCTCTAGCGCTTACAAAAAAAGGCTTTAGAACAGGTCTTTTCGATATAGACTTCACAAGCCCAACAACCCACATAGTTCTAGGCGCGGCAAACCTGAGCCCAAGGGAGAGTAAGGGCTTGATCCCTCCGAAAATATATGGTCTAAAATATATGTCTCTAGTTTTTTACATCGGCAACCGATCTATACCCCTCAGAGGCGCCGATTTATCAAATGTTCTGGTGGAGATGCTGGCTACAACCTTATGGGGAAACTTGAATTTTCTAGTGATCGATATGCCGCCGGGCATGAGCGATCTACTGCTTGATGTGATTAAGTACGTGAGTAAAACGCATTTTCTTATAGTGACAACGCCGTCCAAAATGGCCTTCGAAACAGTGAGGAGGCTGATGAACCTTCTAAGGGACTTAAAAGTGCCCATACTGGGTGTAATAGAAAACATGAAGATGGATGATTCGAACTACGTTGAACGCGAAGTTAAATCATTAGGCGAAAAGTTTCTTGGGGAAATACACTTTGACAGTGGGCTTGAAAAGGCGCTAGGAGACATAAAAAGTCTTCTAAAAACAAGCTTCATGAGCGAGATAGAAGAGGCGATACTGGCAAAGAACCCGGAAATAACGTCTTGAAGGAAAAAGGCAAAATAAGAGAAAAAAATGTGGGCTTTTTAGACCTAGGCTCACGGGCTTTAGGGCACACGCTTCCATATTGGCTCGCTAAATTTCTGCGCCTCTGGACCAAGTATTATTGGCTCTATGCCGGCTATCTCGCATAGATATTTCAATGCTCTAACATGATTTCCGGCAACACCAAGTATGTGGTTGCATGGAAAAACCTCTATGAACTCATCGAAGCTGCAGTTCAACCTAGCATGAACATGAGGCCATGTTGGATTAGTCTGCTCATTTATTGCACTGCGCTCTTCAGGAGGCAGCTCAACAGCCTCGCCTAAAACAATAACCATGTATAACTTATCGTCCCAAAGTCCTAGGCGGGCGAACGTTATAGTTCCCGGGGCAGCGTCAAACTCGACGGACGCGCCTCCGGCCTTAAAGTAGTATTCCAGCGCAGGATGGAATGTCACCTTCTTAAAGTTCTCCCTCGGATCCATGCTTCTTGAAGCATACCAGCTGGCATGGTTGCCTGAGTTGCAGAAGTCCCATAGGTTCCTATCCGGATGATATAGCCGAACGTCCATGAATAGAACAGGGAGACCGCCGCTTACATACTTAAGCAGCTGCATCGTTAACGCCGCAAGTGAGTCGGCCTCTGTTGAGCAGACCGTAGGCTCCTTAGGTCCATTCCAATCATATGGGTCGTTCATAAGCATTTCAGCAACATCAGTTATGCACACATGCTCAGAGAGCTCACGCTGCCCCTTAATGCCGCAGAAGTCGAAACCCATCTCCTCATTAACTTTTCTCATCGCTAAGTAGAGGCGTACCTGCTTCTTCAGACTTTCAAGAGTAAGCATCTTTCCATCGTACTTTATCCTATCACCAAGCATATCATGGAACCATTTAATTGCTTTTTCAACCTCTTCTTCGTTAACGTCTTTCATCTTTTCAACCAGTAATAGCTGATCGATCTGGTAGACGGTTACGCCGAAGGTCTTAATTATCGGGACAAGGTGGAAATATCCAGTCTCCATGCCCATTGAGTGACCGCCATACATACCGTAAACCTCATTTTGAATTGCTGTGTACGCCTGGGCTGCTCTTACCCAATCAATCACCTTGGACTGAACCTCGGGATCATTCATGTCGCCAACTATTCGATGGGTTCTTAAACCAGTCTGTCTAAGAGCGCCGTCAGTGGCGAGTAAACCGACATTACCTGGGTATTTACCGCTGTTATTTGAAAGGCAAAGTAAGGGTTTATCTCTGCCAATGCTGTTCAGAAATGGCCAAACAAGATAGGGGAAATCCCAAACGTAGAAGCATAATATTACCTGCTTGCAGTTCGCCCTGGCCAGTTCCTCACCGACCTTCTGAGCCACCTTAACGGATGTTATTGTTCTAGAGCCAACAACAACGTCTGGAGATGTTCCATCGAAATTTTTAACGCCCCTGCGAATTAAGTCGGCCCATTTATGGAGAACCTCCATGCACTCTTTCTCATTTGTCTTCCACACGTTTTCTCTCTCATCATTTATTAAGGCTATTCCAATCGATGTGCTTTTCATAGGAGATCCCGAAATACATATTTAATGAAAAAGAATAAAAATATTTTAGAAGGTTTATATTGATCTCTCCGGGAAGGTTGAGTTTTCTTTGGCAAGTCGAAAAATATTTGTTGTTGGAAATATATGCGCCCTATGCGAGGAGACCTACCCTAGAAGCGCCCTTTACACATGCCATAAATGTGGAAAAATGTACTGCGGAAACTGCATCCTTTTTGAAAATGGTGAAAAAATATGCTTAAAATGCGCTGTGAAAGGCTTATTTAACCGTACTCCAAAAAGCAAATATGCCTATCTAAGCATGCTGCTTGCCAAAGCAGCTAGGCTCCGCAGTAAAATCACAATGAAGTTCGCTGAAATCGAGGATATAATCGGCGATGAGCTGCCGGTTTCAGCCTATAAGTATAAGCACTGGTGGAGCAACATTAGAAATCGCACACCCTCAGAATCATGGTTAACAGTCGGATGGAGAGTGGAGGAGGTTAATTTAGAGGAGGAAAAAGTCACATTTGTAAGGGAAGAGAAACCATCTGAAGAAAAACCAGAGATTAAAGGAGGACGTAGAAGCCGCAAATCCGCCTCGGAATTTAAGATATTGGCCCTAAAAGCCAAAATTAGAAAGAGGACCCCAGTATCCAAGACTAAAGTGTCAATGCTTCAG
>JAGTQL010000006.1:16090-20008 GCA_018396555.1 Candidatus Bathyarchaeota archaeon
TATCGAAGAACCAGACGCATAAGAAGGCGCCGAGGCAGAAACCCATATGAAAGGAAACTTTACAGAGAAATATAGATGGCGGGTTGCCTAAAAGAAAAGATAAATAAGTTTAACTCAGATTGTTGGATAAGGGATAGCAGAAAGCCTCATAAAGGTGGTTTCATTGGCGAAGGTTAAGGTCAAATATTTCGGCAGATTACGTGAACTCTTAGGTGTCAAAGAGGAGGACTACAATGTTGATGGGTCAACATTAGCAGATCTTCTTCTTAAGCATATACCTGAGAGGCACGGAGACAAATCCCAGGAGTGGAAAGAAACTATTTTTGTAACAGTTAGGGGGGAAGTTGCCCTAAATACAGCTGGAATACCAATGCTTAAAAACTACTTCATTCTGGTTAAGGGAAGAACGCCGGAGTTCACCCATAGGCTTGAGGATGGGGATGAGGTGGTGATCCTCCCGCCAGTTGGAGGGGGAACAGATGAGAGTTAGGCTCTCAGAGAATCTAAGCGAATTAAACAGCCTAATCAATGAGATTAAGGGCTCCTCTGATGAAGTTGGTGCAATAACGGTTTTTATTGGCGTTGTTAGGGGAAGAAACGCGAGTGGAGAAAAGGTTTTAAGGCTTGAGTATGAAGCCTACGAGGAAGTAGCGGCGAAAACTCTGGAAAACATAATTTCAAATATAAAAGATAAATATAGCATACTGGACGCCATTGTGGAGCATAAAATTGGGTCAGCGGATGCCGGAGAAGATACCGTGTATGCTGTAGTGGCATCTAAACATAGGGAGGAAGGTTTCAAATCTTTAATCGAATTAATCGAAAGATTAAAGCATGAGGTGCCAATATGGAAGAAGGAAATTACTGAGAAAGGTTCACGTTGGATAGAGAACGTTTAAAGCTGAATTAGGGTATTACTGCGGCTTTTATCAGCCCCTTTATTTTCATATCCGTATCATTGAAGGCCCTATTTATTTCCTCAAGTGGATATTTATGTGTAATAAGGGGTTTCAATTTAATCTTGCCCTTTGAGAGCAGCATTATGCCTATCCGCATACCCTCCATGTAGACTTCAGATTCCCTTTCATGCGCATTTATCACGTCTAAGCCCTTCCAATTCCACATTTGCATATTTATTGAGCGTGATTCACCTACATGATATCCGAATATGACCAGTCTGCCTCTAATCTTCACCATCTCAGTGGCCATATCTAATGGTTTTTGCTCCCCAGTAGCCTCTATAACAACATCTGCTCCTCTTCCATTCGTGATGCCCATAACATATTTAACCACGTCAACCTCACGTGGATTAATTGTTAAATCCGCCCCTAAATCAGCCGCCAATTTTAGGCGCTCATCATTTATGTCAATGGCTACTATACTTGAGGGGCTGCGTAAAGATGCTAACTGGATCAGCAATAAGCCCATGAAGCCGCATCCTATCACCACCACGTTATCGCCAAACTGGATATTCGATCTTCTAATGCCATTTACCGCGCATGCTATAGGTTCGCCTAATGCCTCTTCGAAGGGAATATTATTTGCGATCTTAACAATACTGCTCTTTTTTGCCTTTGCATACTCAGCGAAGCATCCGGTTTCGGATAGAAATGTCACATGATCCCCAACATTAAACCCGCCAACGTTTCTACCAACTTCCTGAATTACGCCGCTCGGTTCGTGACCAAGATACGATGGAAAAACCACATTCTTAAACTTTCCATTCCACAAGTAAAGTTCAGAGGTGCATATTCCACACGCCTTTACATGCATTAATACTTCATCCGCCTCTAAACTTGGTATAGAAACCTCTTCTATTACAAAGTTTTTAACACCCCTTAAAACGGCTATTTTCATAGAATTTTCCTCCAGCATTTTCTTTTAAGAAGGTTAGCGCTGAGACAGCATTTAACTTTATTGCTCTTAAATTTAAAGATTGAACTTGAAAAATTGAACATGGCAACTTAAGGTTCACCTCCTTAGGTTGTTGTAGTAGTATGTGAGCATGTCGCAGATTAGGTTCCAGCATTCTATGCTCCTTAAGCTCAAAAGGAAACCTATTCCTCTCAAACAGGTCCTTCATGTATTAAAACCCAGGGAAACCTAGGTCTAGAAACATCTAAGCCAACAGGATTAACACAGTATTCACAAAGAAGATCCATCGGGGCTTCCGGATGATGCTCCTTTAGGGCATTCTCCAATCTATGTTCCTCCAAAAATAGATCTAAGTGTAATAATATAAGATTTTGGAGACCCGCTCATCGGAAAGGTGAAATGGAGCTAAAAACTTATGCGTCGCCTAATGAAGGTAAATCGCCTATTATTATGTTATGGGAGTGAAGCAAAAGTTGAATTAAAAATTATATTATTTTTAAAGCCACATGTATTGCTCCATTGCCTCTATAACCGCCTTTATATTTCTTAGTGGTGTCGGTGGATGCACTTCAGATTCGATCATAAGCCCACCCTTCTTCATAGCCAGTTCCTCCACAACGTGCTTAATATGGTTTTTGATTTCCTCCGGGGTTCCGAATGGCACTAAGTACTGTCTATCAACATCTATATCTATGCATATCTTTCCCTTACAAACACTTTTTATATTTTCTATGCCATTAATTCTATCTTGTATGTTGAGGACGCTTGCACCGGTCTCTATTAGTTGATCTAAAACTTCAAGAACATGTCCATCTGAATGCAAATATACATGTGTACCGCCTTCTCTTACACGTCGAAATATCTCACGATAGCTTGGATATATGAATTCCTTAAATGCCGTTGGGCTTATGGGCATCCTCGTTTGGGTTCCCAAATCATCCCCAAAATATATCACGTCTATTTTACCCCACTTAAGAAGGTTCTTGACAAGATTTAGAATGTATTCTGTTAGCCCCTCTATTAAGTCATATATATGTGAAGGTTTAAGAATAAAATCTTTCATAAGATTCCTGAAACCCCTAAGATAATAAAGCCTCTGGAAAAAGAAACCATGCATTAACGATGCATGAATTAAGCTTCCCTCAGATTTCATCCTGTCCAAATTATCATAAATCATATTCCATGGAGTTATTTTATCCGAGCCCTCTGCTGGAAGCCCGCTGTCCGGATCGGGAAACTTGTAATCCCTAAAGAGGTTCCAGTCCTCGAGCGGGTGTCTCATAACTTGTC
The DNA here is from genome assembly GCA_018396555.1 of Candidatus Bathyarchaeota archaeon. Lineage (GTDB taxonomy): Archaea > Thermoproteota > Bathyarchaeia > Bathyarchaeales > DTEX01 > DTEX01. The sequence continues at coordinate 19,256 of JAGTQL010000006.1, forward strand.
CTTGGTAGCCTTCTATATTAAAACTCCATATGCATCCGAATGGATCTGTAAGTGTGCGGTTAATCCTCAGAACGCCTTTTTCGACGCCATACTTTATGCTTCCCGGTTTAAATTCGGGAAAAACAAGCCGATGCTGCAAAGCTATTTTCTCAAGTTTTTCCCTATAAATATTCCATATGGGCCAAGTGATCAACAAACGGCATGGTACATATTCTGGGCCTCTGTACTCAACGCTTCTCAAATAATTCTCTTTATAGGATAAGGGATTTTTTAAAGGGAGCATGAGAGAGAAATATCGGGAGGAATTATTTAAATCTAAATTTCCAAAATCATCCTTTAGTATCATAAATTTTTCAGTGGAACAGATAATATAAATAATGCTGATACGCTGATTCTACGAAATAGTTATAGTTTAAAGCCTTAGATGAGGAATGAATAATCTTGAAAAGTCATATTTAGGAGATAAGAACATGATTGGAATCGGCATTTTAACACGTAATGAAAACTCATGGTGCTCAGCTCAACTTAAGGAAGCCATCATAAAGCGCGGTTTCAATCCGGTATGCTTTAGTTTTCCAAGCCTTGTTGGTAGAGTCGGCCTAAAGCCTAGATTCTCATTAGACGAAATTGATCTTTTAAGAGAGATCAAAGCCATAATAGTGCGTCCAATAGGGCGCGGTTCACTTGAGGAAATAATATTCCGGATGGATATGCTGCATAGGCTTAAGAGACTCTACCAACAAGGCTTGGAAA
>JAGTQL010000006.1:20043-32665 GCA_018396555.1 Candidatus Bathyarchaeota archaeon
TGTGCCCTATCGCTTCTTGAGGAAGCTGGTTTACCAGTTCCACGGACCGTTATTACAGAGAAAGCTAGTAACGCTAAAAAAGCATTTCATGATCTTGGCGGTGATGTTGTTATTAAACCAATTTTTGGCTCACGGGGAATAGGCTCGACAAGAGTGTCGGATCCAGATGTTGCCGAAAGAATCTTCAGAGCCCTTGAATTTCAACATCAAGTAATATATCTGCAAGAATTCATTCCGCATGGAAACTATGACCTCAGGGTTTTCGTGCTCGGCGGGCGGGTTATAGCATCCATGAAGCGGGTTTCCGATTTTTGGAAGACTAATGTCAGTTTGGGCGCTAAGCCAGCCGCGTATGAACTAACTAAGGAGATTGAGGATTTAGCCATAAAAGCCGCTGAGGTGACTGGCTGTGAGATGGCCGGCGTCGATATATTGGAAAGCGATAGGGGCCCGTTGATAGTGGAGCTTAATAGCCAGCCGGGATGGAGAGGCCTGCAAACAGTGGCAAACGTAAATATAGCTGATGAAATAGTAGGCTATGTGCTAAATAAATTAAGAGAACGTGAGAAAAGTTGATGGAGAGATCGGCTGTTGTACTTGCAGGTGGCGCTTCGCAAAGGTTTGGAATCGATAAGGCACTTGTGGAATTAGCGGGCAAACCATTAATACTACATGTCCTTGAGAGGATTGAAGAATGCGTCGATGAAACGATCGTTTGCATAAGATCCAACGCTCAAATATCACTTTATTCACAAATTCTCTCAAGTGGATCAAAAATAGCCGTTGATCCAGAGAGCTTACCGTCATGCCCGCTTACAGGCGCCCTAACCGGATTAATGAACGCGCATGGCAAATGTTCCATTCTGTTGCCATGCGATACACCCTTCATTTCAAGGAGGCTTGTGGACTTACTGTTCGATATAGCCAATGGGATTGATGCAGTCATACCAAGGTGGCCGAACGGTTACATAGAACCCTTGCAAGCAGTCTACAGGACTAAGTCGGCTTTAATGGCTGCTGAGGATGCCCTTAAGAAGGGTGAGTACAGAATGCAATCCATGCTCTCGCTTCTCAAAAGAGTTCGCTACTTATCAACGTTAGTCATTGAGGAAATCGATTATAAACTACTAACTTTCTTTAACATTAATACGCAGCTGGATCTTAAAAGGGCTGAGGCGCTAATAAAAAAGGGTATGCAATAGATGGAAATCGCAAAGATTCAGCTAGAAAACTTCCGATTTTAACTGTAAAATATTTAATTGCTTATATAAAGAGGTCTTTTTCCTTGGGTCTTATAAGATCCTTAGCTGTTGCGTCTTCAGATTTTTCATATGAATAGCCTCTGATTATGGCCACTGGTATTCCCTCATCAGCCTGACCTATTACAAGCTCCGCTGCAGATGATAGTTCATCGGCTATAGCAGTTTGTTTAACCTTGAGCACATAACCGAACAAATCTTTTTCTCCTCTTCTATCGCGGATGGGCTTAATCCCGGCCATGCCGATAGCCACGTTTATCTCGCCATTTCTGAGGGGTCTGCCATGCGTATCAGAAATTATTACTGCCACGTCTCTACCGGAAATCTCCTTTATTCGCTGCCTTATTCTGCGAGCTGAGAAATCAGGATTTTTTGGTAGTGGAGTAACATTTCTCTCTCCCGGAACATTTGATTTATCAACGCCAGCATTTGCACATACGAAACCATGCTTTGTTTCAGCAATTATATGTCCCCCGCCTATTCGCACAATAGATTTAGATTCTCTAAGAATAACCTCAACCAGAGCCGGGTCTTTACCAGTTTCCTCAGCGACGTTCTTCGCAAACTCTGATGGAATGACTTCATCAAGATTTATTACATTTCCCTCAGATCTTGAAACGATAACATGCGTCACAACTATTATGTCTCTGTCCTCTATCGGAGTCCCCTGCTTTGCGGCAGCCTCACATATGAGGCGACCCAGATCATCACCATCCTTAATGATTGGCAACCCGATAACTGGAATAATCTTAACCACATGCATAACTAGGATCTCTGCTGAAACAATATAAAAACTTTCTCAACTTAACTTTTAAGTTGAAACTATATTAACAAGATTGATCAAAGTATTATACGAGTTTAATGTCTAGAGGGTTAATCATGCCATGCATCGTTGTAGTTTGCGGTTTTTTTGGCGACACTGGAAAGGGAAAAATAATCTCTTATTTGGCATTAAAAGACAAAATTAGCGTCGCCGCAAGGGCTGGAGTAGGCCCTAATGCTGGACACACTGTGGTTTACGGTGATAAAACCTATAAAGTTCGTATGATCCCAAGCGCATTTGTATATGAGAAGTGCCGCTTGCTAATAGGCCCAGGGGTGCTTGTTGATCAAAACGTATTTTTAAGCGAGGTTGACCTCACTCATGCTGGGAATAGGGTTGGGCTTGACCCGCAATGTGCCATAATCGAGCCTAGACATATCGAAACCGACAGATCCGGGCATTTAGCATCTGAAATAGGGACAACCGGAACGGGCACCGGTCCATGCAATGCGGATCGTGTGCTGCGAAAAGCTAAACTTGCAAAAGATATGCCTACATTGCAGAGTTTTCTCACGGATGTGCCCTTTGAAGTTAATGCTGCTATTGACGGTGGGGAGAACGTTTTAATTGAGGGAACTCAGGGAACATATCTATCCCTTTGGCATGGAACATACCCATACTGCACATCTAAGGATGTAACTGCATCAGCGGCATGCTCAGATGTTGGCGTTGGACCTAAGAAGGTTGATGAGGTGCTAATTGTATTTAAGGCATTTGTGACAAGGGTCGGTGCAGGTCCGCTTCCAGGCGAAATTTCATGGGAGGAGGCTGAGAGGAGGGGGTGGACCGAGATAGCTGCGGTTACTGGCAGAAGGCGTAGGGCAGCTCCATTTAACTTCGAGCTGGCTAAGAGAGCTGTTATGCTGAACAGCGCAACGCAGGCAGCTATAACAAAAATTGATGTTCTATTTCCAGAATGTAAAAATGCAAAATCCTTCAGCGACCTATCTATGGAGGCGAGGGATTTCATTAGAAAAGTGGAAAAGGAAATATCGATTCCCGTAACGCTGATCGGCACCGGTCCTGAAGTATGGGACGTGGTTGACAGAAGATTTGAGTAATAGCAACCTTATATTTAGTAGGCTTAACCAAGTCAAAAAAGTTTTTAAATTGCCTTTATATAGCATTTATAGTCTTGTTTAACATGCATGTAGATTGAGGGAGTGAACGATTACGTTTAACTTAGTAACAGTTGAGGATACGATCCGCATACCTCCGGAGAAATTTAATGAACCGCTTAATAAAGTTGCTTTAGAACAGCTAAAAATGAAATATGTAGGTATAATAGACGATGAACTGGGTTACTTAATAGCGGTCACGGATGTCAATGTTTCGCCAGTCGGCAAAATAATCCCTGGGGATGCTGCAACCCACCATAAGGTAACATTCTCACTATTAACCTACCTCCCAAAAGTTCAGGAGATAATCGAAGGCGAAGTTGTTGAGGTCACTGACTTTGGAGCATTCATACGCATAGGGCCAGCTGACGCCTTAATCCATGTCTCTCAAATCATGGATGACTTTATAGTATATGATGAGAAGCAAGGGGTTTTCATGGGTAAAGAAAGTAAACGTAAGATATCTATAGGGGATAGGATGCGCGTGAGAATAACTGCGACATCAATTGGTAGGGGCGCAGGCTTCGGCAAGATAGGTGTTACGGCGCGTCAGCCATTCCTAGGAAAAATTGAATGGATAGATGAAGATTTGAAGACGCTAAAGTCTGGAGGCGAGGGAAAATAGTGGAATAATATTTCGTGGTGTTAAATCATGGTTGAAAAAGCATGTAGAAGATGCCGCTATATAACCGATGAAAATGTTTGCCCAAACTGTAAATCGACAGACCTAAGCGAGGATTTCAGTGGGTTAGTAATGATCTTTGACCCAAAAAATTCCATTATAGCGAAATCAATGAAAATCGAGGCGAAAGGGCGCTACGCTATAAAGGTGAGGTGAAGCCGATACGCACATTCTTACGCCTGAACTTAGAAACAGGCTGAAGGCACCGCTGGGGCTGCTCATCAGCGGGCCTCCGAGCGAAACTATGAGCAGGCTCGGTGAATTAATAGATTTAGTTAAGCCGAGGGAGATAATTTCTATAGGCGATATCGTCTCGAGGAGCATTCTTGAAAAAAGCCTTCCATTAAATATTTTTATCGTAGACAATAAGTCCATGCGGGAGTTAATTGAGCCGATAAATGCCAACGTAAGCAAAGTTTTACATCTCATTAACCCAGCTGGCACCATAAGCAGAGATTCTTGGCGGATAATTGATGAAGCTATTAACTCAGAGGGATTAGTAAAGGTTTTGGTTGAGGGTGAGGAGGATTTGCTCACAATCGTAGCCGCCCTCCTAGCTCCAGTAAATTCAATGGTGGTTTATGGTCAGCCTAATGAAGGAATAGTCGTGATAAATGTTACTGAAGAGATCAAAAAAGAAATGCGTGAAATTATAAACAAAATGATTTATGAACCAGAAAATTAAAGTAGAGGATTTCCTCAAAATATAGGCTTAAAGGGTGAATCACGGTGAAAGTCGAAATAGTAAGCAATAAGCGTAATGAGTTGCTTAAAAGAAACGAAATAATCTTCAACGTGGTGCATGAGAATTCGCCGACGCCATCACGCTTAGAGATGAGGCGAGAACTCGCTAGAATACTTAAAACCGACGTTGAAAAGGTTTATGTGAGAAGGATGGAATCAACAACCGGGCTTTCAACAGCTATAGGTGAAGCGCACGTATACGATTCGCCGAGTCAAGCTAATCAGGTAGAACCGAAGTACATAATGCTGAGAAATTCACCTAAAACGGAGGGATGAAAAATAGATGCTGAACAGGGATAAAAGTGAAAAACAAAAGCATATTTCTTCTTATTATAAAATTGAGAACGGGAAACTTAAAAGGTTGCTTCCTATATGCGACAGATGCGGACCGGGATATTTTATGGCTGATCATGGAAACAGGTATACATGCGGGCACTGCGGGTTCACAAAATACAAAGCGGTGAAAAATTCCAGCGAAAAGAACTCAAAAGAGAGAATCTATTCCTCAGATTGAGGGGGTCTTATTAGTAGGAAAAACTGTATCGCTGCTGCTGTTGACAGAAGGACTATGACCATTATTAGCACCGTTTTAATCCCCATCATATCAGTGTAGGCATTAAATTGCGGGATAAAAATGAAACAAATGTATGCTATAAGTACTAGTGTGCATATCAGAGAAATAAGATAGAAAATATTTATTCTGCGGCCAGCCATAATCTCGCCTTCAAAACATTCTTGCATCACATATTTTGTAGTAACTTATATTTATTGCTGATGCTAATAAATAGAAAGCTTGTTACATGCTGCCTAGAGCCGCTTTGATTGAAAAACTCTATATCTTAAATGATCTATCTTTTTTGTGAATACGTAAACAGGTGGGTTGCCATGCATATTGCTAAGAAGGTGGGAATTATTGCCGATACTCATGATAGGCTTCCGGTTATCGATGAAGCAGTTGAAATATTGAATGAGGAGGGAGTTGATTTGGTACTTCACGCCGGAGACTATGTTGCGCCATTCGCGCTTTTAAGATTTAAACCTTTGAAGGCTAAATTAATAGGAGTTTTCGGAAATAATGATGGGGATCACAATCTTCTAAGAAAAAGATCTGACGATATAGGGGCTCAGATTTATGGAAAATTTGCGGAAATAACCCTTAATAACCTAAGGGCCGCGCTTATACACGGTGAAGAGGAGACTTTGCTTAGGTCCCTCATTAACGCAAACTACTATGATATTGTTATTTACGGGCACACTCATAAGGCTGAAACCTATACTGTGGGAAAAACATTAGCTATAAATCCGGGCGAAGCCTGCGGATACTTAACTGGCCAAGCAACAATGATGATTTTAGATGTAGAGCGGCTTACGGTTAAAACTGTAAGTCTTGAAAGTAAGCCGAAAGTTCAGTAAGCCTTAAATTAACCCTGCACTCTGCTTTTTCCTTTAATGTTCAAGAAAGCATTATCTGCTATAAGTAGAAAAATGCTTGGCTTAATATTGATATCTAACTCTATAGCAAGTTTGATATCGTCATTGGGTTTTCTATGGGGTTCATGTTTAAATGTGCCAATTCGATTCCATGAAACCTGCTTTGTAAGTAAATTGTTATTTGTTTTCGTTGCTTTAACGTCGGTTCTAAATTTGTCTCCGGCTAAAACATTAGGCAAAATAGAAATTAGAAGGCTTCTCTTCCATCATTATGTTTACGGTTTTATGCTTATACTTCTGTACTTTACTTCAGCCATGCTACTTTCAATAATGCAACCATGGGTTTGGGAGGGCCAAGGTTATCTAATTTTATTGCTCTATTGGGGAGCTGCCCTTGTAATAGACGATATATATGATGTTTCACCGAGAATAGCGGTTTTACTTGATGCTTTCGCGAGGAGAGCTCACAGATTGGGCAGTCTCATTCTAATAGTGCATGCTATTTCCAGTTTGGTTTCAATTTATGTTGCATTTCGAGTTCTAGTATGGCATCTTGAAAATACTTTTTTGCTTGGCATAAATTCATTTCTGAGTTTCGCACGCATCTTTCTCATGGCAAATTTGTTTATAACAGCCTTTTATGGGTTAGAAATAGTTAAGAGTAGGGCATGGCTTGTAAACATCTAATCCGTAGGATGAAGCAATCCTGCCTACTTTTTGGTTTTTATAGATTCAATGCCCTTTTTTAGGCCCTCCCATCCACCTTCAGCTTTAAGCATTAAGATTTTAAAGGCTGTTTTTGAATCAATTTTATCCCATGATTCGCCTGTTGCCTCCCTAACTAGATATCTGGCCGCATTAAGAATCTCAAAGTTCATTTTTGAATCCGCTTCATCCGCGACGTGGCAGATTAGAGCTTCAATAGTTTTTGGGGATGCTGGCCCGGACTCTCCATGACTCGCAACTATAATGTGGATTAAATCCGCTGGAAAACCCCTTCTAATTATCTCGGAAGCTGCTAACGTTAAATGATCTAGGCGTTCCCCCAAAAGCGAGTTTCTGTAAGTTCCATTTTCCCTTCTATCGTATGTTAGAGCCTTAAATAAGTCATGTAGGATAATCCCGCTTATAACTAAATCCCTGTTTACTCTACCACCATAAATGTTCTCAGCTGAATCGCAGAGTGCTATGGCAACATTAATGGTTGAGAGCGTATGTTCCAGTAATCCCCCAGGATAACTGTGATGGTGATATTTACTCGCCGGGACCTCTTCTAATGGTAGGCCCATGTAGAGCTTACCCTCTATAGTGACGGATAGATCGCTTATAAGTTTAAGCGTCATTCTTCGCAGAGACTTATCCTTAATCTTACTCACGACTTTTTTAAGTCTAGGATTCAGCATTTCATCACCTAGAGAGGCTTAACCTACAGTTTATTTATTTCGACATGTATTCCCTTTTAATCTTTTCAGCTATCATGTGCGCCTCACGTATGGGTTCCGGGATCCGATGTTTTCTCGAGCATTCCAAAACAATTTTTACGGCAGTCTCCAGAGAAACTTTATGTCCAACACTAACATAAATTGGCCTAGCATTCAACTTCGTAGAAACGGCCCCACCCACAATCTTTCCATCATGGATTACGGGCCTCCAAAATCCACTTTCTGATTCAGTGATCCTCCCAAAGAGAAGGGTTTTTGCAACACCCACGGTCGCTATGTCTAAAACTAAACCTAGGTGGCTGGCGAAGCCCAATCGATATGGGTGAGCGATTCCTTGCCCATCGACTAGAAATACATCCGGCTTTATCCTGAGCTTTTTTATTGCGGAAGCGGCTGGAGGGACTTCCCTAAATGATAGTAGGGTGGGTATATAGGGGAAGCGTGTGGTAACCTTCGACGTCTCTAACTCTACAAGCTTCATGGAGTCATACTCTAGAACGGCTACTGCCCCGATTGACTGATTATAAGCGTATGCAACATCAATGCCGGCAATGTATTTAATAGGGGTTTCAAAGCAATCCCTACAGATAATTCTTTTTGAGAGGGTTATCTGCAGCCTTCTAGCTTTTTCAAGAGAAAAGTTAAGACTTTGAAGCCTATGAAGAGTTTCCATATTGAGCATTTTTCTTCCCGAAATCAACATTATTGCGGTTTATCGCTGGCTTTGATCCCTAAAATTTTCTGGAGCTCCCTCATGGCATTATTAAGCATATTTCTCCTAACCTCGATGGTTACGTCTCCCCTAGTTGCTTCAATAACCCTTCTGGCAACATCGCATTTTCTCCTAAGTCCAGAAATGAGTATTAGCAGATCGTCATGACCCATTATTTCAACATATATCGATTCCATTATCCCTAAGAAATTCTCAGCTCCTTCGGCATCGCCCTTTCTGATGAGATCTAGAGATCTGCGTCTCAGCTCGCCTATAACGTCGGCTAGCCCAAGAACATAGGGCTCATTCGGGGCTCCGATATCCTCTGGGCTTATAAAATCTCCCTCACTAACAATTTTTAGAAAGATCCAAGCTTCAGCATACTCCTCAAAAGCCGAGTCTACAAGCCCAATATAATATAGGTCTGGGTGAACCTTTGATAATTCACTTAATTTACTTAGTCCTGTGCTCGCCTCCCTTAGTAAATTCTCCGCCTCACTGATTTTATCCCTATGAACAAGAAAAATCGCCTGTTTTGATAGGCGCGTTATTCTGCGGGCGATATTTTGTATCTCTTGACGTATTTCATCTTTTTTTAAAGATTCCTCCTGAATCTTTCTGAGTACGTCCCTTAGCGACATGTGTTCTCACAAATAATACTTATAGAGATTTTACTTAAAATATTGCACTGTTGCACTTAAATCTCCACGGAAAGTAAGCGATTTAAGCGAGAAGCGCCTTCTTTCTTCTGGGATAGTGAATGGTGTTCAGCAGATTATTTAAAAGGAAAAAGAAGAGAGAGAGTCTAAGCATACCAAGAAGTCTCTTTCTCAAGGCTAAGCCCGTTAGGAATCCAGCGCTAAAATGGGAGAAAGATAGGAAAACAAAGGAGATAAAAATAATAGTTCCATTAAAACCTCCATCAAAGACGCAAGAGCGGAAGCAGCAGAAAAAGGGCTTTCTAGATAAGCTCTTCCCACCTGAGCCAGGAGAAAGAATAATTAACCTTGATAAGGTTGGGTCAATAGTTTGGGAGCTCTGTGATGGAGAAAAAACAATAGGCGACATAGTCAATCATCTGGTAGAAAAATACAGGATAATGCCGGAGGAGGCTGAGCTCTCGCTTAATGCATACTTCAACCAGCTCTCTAAAAGAGGGCTCATAGGCTTCGTAGTCCCGGAAGAAGCAAAGGAATTATTTAAAGAGTTCAGTGAGAGTTAAAAAATGCTCTGTTTCGTTTAAAAGAGATGCGCTGGTGAGGAAAATGCCTATTTTCAAAGCCAATCAATTAGTTAAGATCGGAACCAAAATATTTTTGGCGGCAGGAGTTCCGCTTGAAGAGGCTGTACTGGTGTCAGAGTTTCTGGTTAAGGCTAATTTGGTCGGGCATGATTCGCATGGAATAATGCGAGTAACACAATATGTAAGGGAAATCGAAGAAGGCATACTTAAGCCAGGCGCTAAGATTGAAATTGTAAAGGAGTCAAATTCCTTAGTGGTCATAAATGGTAATTGGAATTTCGGGCAGGTTATAGCTAAAAAAGCCATGGAGAAAGCCATTGAGAAAGCTAGGGGAAGCGCTGTGAGCGTTGCCTGCGCTTTTAATTGTAATCATGTCGGCCGTCTGGCGGACTACACATTGATGGCCTCGAAGAATGATATGATCGGTATGGCGATGGTTAACGCACCCAGGTCAGTTGCACCCTTTGGTGGTAAAGAGCGCATGTTATCAACAGACCCCATTAGCTTCGCTTTCCCAACAAATATGGAATTTCCCTTTTTCATAGATATTGCTACAAGCGTCGTTGCAGAGGGGAAAATTAGGGTTATGCTGCACAAAGGTGAAAAAATACCGTTGGGATGGATAATTGATAAAGATGGAAACCCGAGCAGCAATCCTGAAGACTACTATGATGGAGGCGCAATATTGCCTTTAGGTGGAGACGATGCTGGACATAAAGGTTTCGGCTTAGGACTAGCGATTGAGGTTCTATGCGGGGTTCTTGCTGGTGCGGGATGCGCATACATGGAGACAAAAAGGGGAAATGGCGTCTTCTTCGAGGTTATAGATGTTAATAAATTCATGCCAGTTGAGGAATTTAAAAATGAAGTTACCGATCTGCTTAAGGCTATAAAGTCCTCAAAACCTAGACCGGGCTTTAAAGAGGTGATTATTCCCGGCGAACCAGAATATTTAACCGAAAGATTAAGGCTTAAGGAGGGCATTCAAATACCGGAGAGAACATGGGAAGAGATAAAGAGAATCGCTGAGAAATTTGGTTTAGATGAAAAATCTCTTCTAGAAGATATTTAAGCTTAACTATTTACATTTCTCCGTGAGAATAATAGCGTGAAATATTCTCGCATATAAAAAATGCTTTTATCACAATTTTTATTTCCTAAACGTTTGATGGAAATTGGTTTTACCCAAAACTGTTGAGCATTTAGATTTTGAGCTTGCGTCGCTTAAAAAGAGAAGGGATACGTTATTAGCGCTATTCAATGATGGAAAAATCTCCAGCGACACGGCAATTTTACTCAGTAAGAGATTCGACGAGGTGGAAACAGTAATCAATAGGCTCAAGCAGTCTCTCGCTGATGAGGGGGATTTTTGGAGGCAAATAAGGCTGGAAGGGATTGAAATCTTAGAATCTTTTCTAATAGAATTCAGACTCCTTAATTTAATGGGTGAAATGGATGAAGAAAGATGGCGCGATCTAAGCGAGGTAATCTCTAGCGGTCTTAATGCCCTAAAGAACAAAAGCAGCGCTAGATCTTCTGAGAAAAATACTAATCAAATTTTAAATCAGAAGAGTTTAGCTTATCCATCAAAAGTATCGGTTAACGCGGCTAAGAATAAGGGAAGATCAAAGTCTGGCAGATGGGGTAATAATGATTCACCCTCTCCGAGCAAAACGGAAAGTTCAGCTTTACACTGTATGAATCCATGGAGGCCGGATTGCAAGAGAACAGATATTGAGCTAAGCATTTATTATAATGGCCGATTTGTACCTATCTGCCGCGAGTGCTGGAAGGAGATTTCGGAGAAAGATATGGAATGGTCAACTTAATGTTGAATTAGCCGTTGGAGTTTACTTTAACAAGGGTTCGATTTTATCCCTAATGTCTTCCGTCGTCATTCTGATCTCTCCGATTTCAAAGACCTTCCATACTTCCACATGCTGAATGCTTTCAGAGGGATTAATTATTTTAAGCGGACCTAGGGTTTCAAGTTCAAGCATGGCTGAGTTCGTGTAGACCTCAACGTTGCAACCGAAATCCGGATATTCGCCTACTTCTTTATAGAACTGCTTCATGAAGATCATTCCATTAACCCAATAGGCAGTCCATTCCGGATTGGCGTTGGCTCCGATTTTCACTGGTTTTTCAATGTTCGGGTCTTGCTTAATAAATACGTATTCATTTGTAAATGTGAGTCTCTTATCTGCGAGATCCGTGTACGGCCAAAGTGATACGTGTCTATCTGGCAGCAATCCTTCCTCATCAACTTTTGAGGGTTTTATGGGCATTATCGCAAAACCCCCCTTTCTCATAACTGAAAGTGCCCAGCATGCTAACGTAATCGGCCATCTGCCTATATTCCTAATTCTATGGATTACTTGAACTCCTCCACTAGGGTTCGTTTTTATCATCATCTCCTTTTGTATGCAATTATTTTCCTCCGGGTTCCCGTAAACCGTTAATGTATCAGTATTAAACTCTACTCTCACCGGTTTATCGTCAAGTGAATATGAGCGTGGTTTAGCCTCGGGAGAACTCCAGAGCCTATGTCCTCCATAAATCCTCCAGAACCCCTCAGAGGTTTGCACGCCAACATCGGGAAGTATGCCGAACAAGTTTAACTCTGGCTTCTTGCCGCTTGCAAGATACAGTATTCTTGGACCTATTTCGTAAGCCGCCCCGATTAGCAAATCCCCAATCGAAGCAACTTTAACCTTAAACCCGCCTACGATTTTATCTTCAATAACCATTCTATGTCACGCTCCCATGAGATTTATGGAATTATATGGAGATAAAACTATTAACATTATCTGCATCGAGTCTTTTAACAAGTTCTATCATCAGCTTCACGGCGTTCTCAACATCAATTAAGCTGAGCATGCCAACATGGCTGTGTATATGCCTTGTCGGTATGCCTATGACTACGCTTGGGCAGCCGGCCCTGTTGAGGTGAATTCTGCCAGCATCGGTTCCGCCCCTAGCCACCTGTGATAACTGGAGCGGTATGCCGGCTTCCCTAGCGGTCTTTATGACGAATTCTTTAAGGGGCTGATTTGGAATCATGCTGCTGTCATATGTGCAGAGGCTAGGGCCTTTACCCATCTTAGTCGGCGCCTCACTAGGCTTTATTCCTGGAACATCGCCAGCTATATCAACCTCTATAACTAT
>JAGTQL010000007.1 GCA_018396555.1 Candidatus Bathyarchaeota archaeon
AGGGGTTAATCTCTGAAGCCACGAGTTAAAGCCCTCAATCAGAAGGTTTAAAGTTGAGAGGAAATCCGCCGGAGAGGACAAGGAATTCGCGCCTCAGATAACGACGTTTTAAGGATCACGTATCGGAACTGGAAAACTATTATTGGTCGTCTTATACTTATTATTTTTTCTCAAAAGTAACATTAGGAATGCTCCCAAGATCCATCCCTAAAATTAATAATATTCGATCCATCCGCCCTAAATGCTAATAGCAAATTATTATATCCTTTGCGGGTTAACCGATATTGGAAAATTGTTTTAAGAGTTGCCTCATTAATCTCGAAGTTTTTCTCGCAACTCAAACACTTAAAGTTGAAGACTGGTAGGCTGAATAAATGTCCGTTTGAACACTTAAATAATGTTCCGACCTTTCTGTAGTCGACGCCTAGTTGTCTAACTTTTTTACCACATTTAGGACATACTAGGGTTTCCTCGTCTTTATTAAAGTTAAATTTAAGGTCAACCCCCCCGCAGTTCATATGCTCTATAGCTTCACCCTTCAGCAAATTACCGCTTCCACAATGTGGACACTGGAGTAAAAGATTTGGCTTTAATGAACCGCAATATGGACATGCTATCGCTGAATGTAATGGTTTGCGCTCGGCGAAGCCAACTCTAACTAGCTCATCCAGTGCCGAGAGTATCTCCTCAAGTTGAAGGCGATGATTTTGCTCAAATAAATATTCTATTTCCTCAGCGCTCAGCGCTTCATGCATTGAGAAAAGATTAGCTATATTTAAGGCAACTTCAACACTGATATTTTTTGGGAGACTGATTTCCAGCGCTGTTTCTTCTATAGCTTTTATTAACCTGTCAAAGTCAGTTTCATCCTTAACTATATAGTCTTTGGCGCCGCGTTTCATGGCTTCAACGGCAACTCGCTCATCGCCCTTTCCAGTAATAAATATAACTGGCGTTTTAACATCTAATTTTTTTAACTTTTCAAGAAATTCAAGTCCGGACATTCCCGGAAGCTTATAATCCAAAATTATAAGGTCGAAATACTCTTCATTCACTCTTCTTAATCCATCAAACCCATCGCTTACGATTACCAATTCAAAGTTTATTTTACTCTTTTTCTCTAGCAAATGCTTAAGAATTATTTGATCATCTTTAGTATCCTCAATATATAATATTTTAATTTTATAAAATATCTTGTCAGGATATAGGTCCCGCATTAAGGGCTCGTTTTGACCCCCCAATCATTATCCCCCCTTAAATCTTACTTTCATTTAGTGGGAATCTCCGACATTTCCAACCAATAACGCTTTATCTCCTCAATAACTTTTATAAATTCATCAAATTTCACAGGTTTCACAACATAACTGTTACAGCCAAGCTTATAAGCTAATTCAACATCCTCACTTCTTTCCGATGATGTGAAAACAATTACTGGAAGAACCTTTAGAGTCTCATCTTTTTTTAGCTCCTTTAAAACTTCAAATCCATCAACTCTTGGCATCTTCAAATCCAATAAAATTAGAGAAGGCAGCTTAGCATCTCTATATTCATCTCTTCTTCTAAGAAATTTTAAGGCTTCTTCACCATCGTTAACGATTATCAGCCTGCCTGCAATGTTCGCTTTATCCATTGCTCTTCTAGTTATTAAAATATCGTCTGTATTATCCTCAACCAGTAATATTGTAAAACATGATAAATTTTTTTTAACCAGAGCCTTTCACCTCTGTCCAGTATTTTTTCGGTATAGTGAAGCAGAATGTACTTCCCTTGCCAAAAACGCTCTCAACCCATATTCTTCCACCCCAATTCTCAACGATCTTTTTACATATTGCTAAGCCAGCGCCTGTCCCTTCATATTCTTCACTTGAATGCAACCTTTCAAATAAGTTAAAGAGTTTATTGAGGTGCTCCTCTCTAATTCCAATACCGTTATCGCTAACTTTAAAAAGATACTCTTCCGTTTTCTCTTCGCATGAAACTTCAATTCTCGGGGCTTCAGACTTATTAAACTTTAAACCATTATCTATTAGGTTCATGAATAATTGTTTAATCCAAATCCTCTGAATGTAGAGCATTGGTAACCTATTAACGATCACTCTGGCATTTTTGCTATCGATAATAAGCTTAAAATCTTGGGTAATTTCCTCTAAAAGATTATTCAAGTCAACCTTTTCAACTTCCATAAATTTGCGGCCAACACGCGAAAGAATCAGTAGATCTTCAATGAATTCATTCATGCGTGAGGCAGCAGCATCAATTCTCTTTAAATATTCTAGGCCCTCTTTATCCAGTTTCTCCTTATAATCTTCTAGAAGGAATGATATAAAGGATCTTATGGCGCGTAATGGAGCTTTCAAATCATGTGAAACAGCATAAGTGTAATTTTCCAATTCTCTATTTGATCGCTTAAGTTCTTCTTGAACTTTTTGCAATTCCTCTATATGTCTCTTTAACTCGATATTTGCATGCTCAAGTTTTCTTTCCATGAGTTTTAGATCTGTGATATCTCTTGAAATTCCAACTAAACCTATTATTTTTCCATTTTTATCTCTAATTGGAATTTTTGTAGCGCTAACCCAGCGGGTTATTCCATCCTTACTTCTAACCTCCTCAATTTTGCCTATAAGCGCTTCCCCAGTCTTCATTATCTCTTGCTCATCTTCATAGGTTTCGTGCGCAAAATCTTCATGATAGAAGTCAAAGTCCGTCTTGCCAACGGCTTCCTCGGGATTTTTTAAACCGAGCCTGATAGCTTTAGGTCTGTTGATTTTGATGAAGCGTGAATTTAAGTCTTTAAAATAGATTGCATCAGGTATGCTGTCCATCAGCACATTAAACATTTGTTGATCGTTTTTCAACGTCTCCAAGATCCTTTTTCTTTCAGATACATCCTTTATAGATAAGATGGCGTCGGTGATTTTCCCTCTTGGATCCTTTATGAAATTTACAGAAATCTCTGCCGGAATTCCGCATCCATCCGCACTTATAAAATTAACCTCAACGTTTGTTAGCCTACATCTGCTGTTCAAAACCTCTATAATCTTTGATTGATCATTTTTAGCAATAAGATCAAGCACCGATTTATTTAAAACCTCATTTTTAGATTTACATCTGCAAAACTCTAAAAATGCTTTATTACAATCGATAATGGTGCCATCAGAAGCCGTAATTAATGTAGCCTCTGGATGTAAATTAAAAACCAAGTTTATCTTATCGTCTTCAATGATTTTAACAGAGGATTGAAAGGCCTCTATGATTTCGGAGGAAGCTGATTGAGTATCTGAGGGCCAGCCCAATAACCTCTCAACCTCAGATTAAGGCAGCATTTTAAGAATAACTTTGGTGAAAGCCAAATAAGAAAGTTAAGAATAATAGATACATATTATAAACATGAAAAAGAAATTCAATAATTTAAAGGCTAAAAACAAATTTAGGAAATTCAAAATTACAAAAGTAATATTCTAACTTTTCTTTCCCGCCTAATAAGCATCTTCCAAATAGTTTAGCAACTTAATTATCCACTTTAAAAGTTTTATACTGTCATCTGAATCCGGTTGCCAATGCTTTCAATGAAAATACTTTAAGATTTAATATGAGGCATTACAATGTATTAGCCTTATGCATGGTTCCCGGAGCTGATATAAATGGTTAAGGTGGTCATCGCTAAAGGTGAAAATATTAAGTTTAGAACTAAAAAGTCCCTAGAAGATATAGGCGGAGTTAATAAAGTGGTTGGCAAAGGAGATAAAGTTTTCATAAAGCCAAACATCGTTGATGGCGCCCCATTCATAACGGGCGAAGTCGTACAGCTTGAAACCATTGAAGTCCTGGTTAAAGAATCCTTTAATGCAGGAGCGTCAGAAGTGCTTATTGGAGAAACCCCCACATATAGAAAACCTACTGAAACAATCATAAGCTATATGAGGCTTGCAAAGGAAACTGGAGCGAAATTTTTGGAATTAAACAATTATCCTTTTACGGAGGTAAATGTTGAGAATCCTTGCTTTTTTAATAAAGTCAGATTATCCAGCCTCCTCCTGGAATCAGATGTTTTCATCAATGTGCCTACTCTAAAAACCCACTTATCATGCGGCGTTACATTAGCCATAAAAAACATGTATGGTTTAATTTCACCAGAAGACAGAATCCTCTATCACTCCATAAATAGAGTTGAAGAGGCAATAGTCGATCTGTATAAGGCTAGAAGAGCGGATTTAATCGTTGTCGATGGAACATATACAACGTTACATTTAGGGGCTAGGCCACTAGAGGATTTCAAAGAAACTTTCAGGCTTAACTTAACGATCGCTGGTTTTGATCCCGTCGCAGTAGAAACCATTTCAGCAAAAATACTTGGGGTGGATCCTTCGTCTCTAAGGTACCTCAAGTGGGCTGAGGAAGACGGTTTAGGGACGATGGATTTGAATCGAATAGAAATACTCGGGGTGCCATTTGAAGAAGCCTACTTTGGAAAAGCCGTGGATATCGTGAAATACATTAATAACAGAATGGAAAATTTAAGAATCATAAATTTCGGCGCATGCACTGGCTGCCTGCAAATGCCAACGAGCATTATGCGCATGTCGAGGATCCTTCAATCCGCATCTAAAGACAAGAGGATCATCTGCGTGATAGGTCCAAAAATAAAGGTCGATGAATTAAAGAAAAGTTTAAGGGGAAACGAAATAATCATTCTGTGCGGATACTGCGCGGCTCCAACCTTCTATAATGAGCTTGATGGACACTTTGTTCCAGGATGCCCACCTCAGCCCGAAGATTTACAGCGTAAGATTAGGGAGGCGCTAAAACTTTAGTGAATATAGGAGGATTTGATCGTGGAAAATATTTTTGTCTATATTGGAACATACACTTACGAGGGAGATGAAGGAATATACATTTTTCGAATGGATCCAGAATCCGGAAGACTTGAGAGAATGGGAAAAGTGAAGAATGTAATAGATCCATCTTTTCTCACGGTGGATTCTAGGCAACGCAACCTTTATGCCGTTAATGAGGTTTCATTTTTCGCTGGAGAAAAAGCGGGCGCCGTAAGCGCCTTTTCGATAGATGATAAAAGCGGCGAATTAACCTTCTTAAATAGCAAATCCTCTAAAGGCGCCGATCCCTGCCATCTTTCCCTTGATAAAAGGGATCGCTACGTCTTTGTAGCAAATTATGTTGGCGGAACCGTATGTGTATTATCAGTAAATGATGATGGGAGCCTTGGTGAACCTGCAGATTTTGTTCAACATAAAGGTTCAAGCATAAATCCTGAGAGGCAGGGGGCGCCTCATGCTCACTCAGTTGTTGTGGAACCTAATAATAGATACGTGTATGTTGCTGATCTAGGTCTAGACAAGGTGATGATATACAATTTCGATTCAAACCGGGGAAAACTAACGCCTAATGATCAACCTTATGTTAAAACTAAACCCGGCGCTGGACCGCGCCACCTCACTTTTCACCCTAACGGTAAATTGGCGTACTTAATAAATGAGCTTGACTCAACAATAGTTGCATACGCCTATGATGAGCATAAGGGGTTCCTTAAAGAGGTGCAAACAGTGCCTACATTGCCAGAGGACTTTAGGGGTATAAATTATGCTGCGGATATACATGTGGCGCCTTCTGGGAGGTTCCTTTATGGTTCAAATCGGGGTCATGATAGCCTCGTAATTTATCAGGTGGACGAAAGAACCGGCATACTGAAATATATAGGCCATAAGCATACTCTAGGCAAGTTTCCACGAAATTTCACCATAGACTTTCTTGGAAAATTTCTGCTTGTGGCCAATCAACGAAGCAACAATGTAGTATCCTTACGAATAAACCCTGAGACGGGATTACTTGAGCCAACCGGACATGAGATACACGTGCCTTCACCAGTATGTGTTAAAATCGTTTCCTTCCCCTAAAAAATAAATCTTTATGGTTTATGACTAACTTGAAAGCTAAAGGATCTTTCGCTAAAGACTTTTTAAACTAAAAAGTTTAACATAAAGATGCAAGGGACGGTGATCGATTTGAGAATCATTAAAATTGAAATGGTGCACGTGAAACCTAGATGGTTGTTCTTGAAAATGCATACGAATGAGGGGCTGGTGGGCTATGGGGAGCCAACCCTTGAGGGCAGATCTAAAACTGTTGAGATGGCTGTAAGAGAAATGGAAAGATACCTTATAGGCAAAGATCCATTAAGAATTGAGCATCACTGGCAAGCCATATATAGAGGGACATTTTACCGCGGCGGGCCCGTCCTTACGAGCGCTATAAGCGGAATTGAACAAGCTCTATGGGACATTTTAGGCAAAAAGTTAAGAACGCCAGTCTATCAACTTCTAGGCGGAGCATGCCGAGATAAGATCAGGGTTTACGCGCATGTTAGTGGGCGCACGCCGGAGGAATGTGCTAAAACCGCTTTAGCTAAGGTGGAAGAGGGGTTTACCGCCTTAAAAACGGGGCTGTTTGAGGCTGTTAAGACGGTTGATTCCTTAACGATAGTAAAGAAGGCATGTGAAAAGTTTAAGGCGATGAGGGATGCGGTAGGAGAGGATGTTGATATAGCCGTGGATTGCCATGGAAGGTTAAGTCCAGCTATGGCTGTACGCATGGCGAAGGCTCTTGAACCCTACTACCCAATGTTCCTTGAGGAGCCATGCCTGCCCGAAAATGTTGATGTAATGGCTACAGTTGCCCGTACAACATCAATCCCAATAGCCACGGGAGAAAGATTATTCACTAAATGGGGCTTCAGGGAAGTTCTCGAGAAGCAAGCGGCATCAATACTCCAGCCGGACATATCGCATGCAGGTGGAATAATGGAATGTAAGAAGATAGCTGCCATGGCTGAAACTTATTATGCCGCAGTTGCACCGCATTGCCCACTTGGTCCAATAGCTTTAGCAGCATGCATTCAGCTAGATGCTTGCGCACCAAACTTTCTAATACAGGAACAGGTAACCTTGGGTGAGGGTTACCTTGAAAAACCATTCATCTTAAAACATGGATACTTAGAAATTCCGAAGGAACCCGGCCTTGGAATAGAGATAGATGAGGATCTTATAAAGGAGAAAATTTACGATGGTGAATGGGAAACTCCACGCTTATACCATGAAGACGGCTCAGTGGCAGACTGGTAAACATGCCTTTTAATTGCAAAGTTAGCGTGCCGTTCTTTACATCAATATGTTCCATAGATAATTGAACTAATTTCCATCATCAAGAATCACCGGTCTATTTCTCTCACCCACAATCCCATTCTTTTACGAAGTATTTTCTCCTTAGTCCATGGAAAACCATAATTGAGCCTCTTCTTATACATTATTATATTAGTAGAGCTGCTGCCTTCTAGCCTCGTAAAGAAGAGCCAAACAACATCCTTAGTGAATAAAACAGGGTTCTGATTAGATTAACCCGACGCATCAATTAAAACTTTTGGCTCACTCCACATTTCTTTCTTAGGAGAGAATTAATTCACCGTTTTTTTATCTCGGTATCTCGGTTATTATTGAAGCATTAGGATTAAACTCGAATATATTTTTCTTTGTATTTACTTTAGAATAATATTTTTAGGAATTGCATTGGGTGACGAAGAATATGAGCAATAGCCAGAGCGATGCTAAGGTCCTTCATCTGGGATAGCGTCTAAATCCTCTACGAAGCATGAAACGTTATCTTTAGCTTTCATGTAAGCGGTAGAGTTATTGGTTTTACTTCTTCAAGTGATTTTGTTGCAGCCAAAACTGCTTCTAACGCAGCTCTCCCATCCTCGCCGGATACTAACGGCTTTCTATCATTGATTATGCATTCTATAAAGTGCTTATCCTCCTTCAAATACGCATCCTTAAAGCGGTCCCTCCAGCTTGGAAAAGTTGATGTGTAAGCGCCAGTCTCCTTCTTACAGACAAGAATGGACTGAGACTTTAATTCACCGATCAATATGACCCCATCTGTTCCAAGAACCTCAACACGTGCATCGTACCCGTACTTAACTGGGCAGCCGCCGTCTATTAATCCTAGGGAACCGTTTGCAAACCTTAACGTCACGACTGCTCTATCATAAAAGTCTGGGTATCGACTCTTCAATTCTGGAACTGCAATGGCTTCAGCCTCGGCGTAAACCCTACTTATGTTGCTTCCCATAAGCCATCTGACGGAATCAAAATCATGGCTATTTACCTCGGCAAGCATCCCTATTGACGTCTTAGGATCACAAGCCCACGGCGGTGGCAACCCAGGACCATGTCCAGTTGACTTTATAATTGAGGGCTTTCCGATAACTCCCTCTTCAATCATCCGCTTTGCGGTTTGAAAGTCTACGTCAAATCTTCGCATGAAGCCTATCTGAAGCTTAACGCCTACCCTGCGAGCAGCAGCTATCATCTCGTCGGCTTCCTTCAGCGTTAGAGCCATAGGCTTTTCGCAGAAAATATGTTTTCCAGCTTCCGCGGCGTCAATGGCGATTCTTGCATGCGTAAAAGTTGGAGTTGATATAATAACAGCATCCACATCACTCCGTTTCAAAGCCTCTTCATGATTTATATACCAATCAGCACCGTATTTTTTGGCGATTCTCATAGCGGGTTCTTGAACAGAATCCACAACGGCAATAACCCTTGAGTTAACAATGTGCTCAGAGTAAATTTCAGCATGAAGAGAACCGGCTCGACCAGCACCTATTATGCAGATGCCGACCTTCTTCATGGACATGATGAATTCTCCACATGAATTCTATTTCTAGGACCAAAAATAAATTTTTATCCTGCTTGTTAACTAGTTCCTGTAAAAGGAAAAATGGCACGCTTATATGAAAAGAAAAGTTTTATCCCACCACCAAACAAGTAAAAATGAGGAAAAATTATGAGAGCTATAAGGCTTCACAGCATAAAAGATCTGCGTTTCGAAGAGGTTGAGGAACCAGAGATCAGTGAGGACGAGGTTCTCATAAGAGTCAGGGCCGCAACTATCTGCGCTACCGATGTTCGAATATATACGTATGGGGATTCTCGCGTCAAACTGCCGCGAATTTTGGGCCATGAATTCGCTGGAGATGTTGAAAAAGTTGGTGCAAACTTGAGAGGCCATCTTAAAATCGGCATAAGGGTAACTGTCAACCCAAACATGTATTGTGGAAGATGTAGATACTGCATTACTGGTAGGCATGAGCTCTGCGTTTCAAGATACGCTCTAGGGATCGATGTAGATGGAGCGTTAGCAGAATACATTAGAATACCATCCGAAGCCTTTAAAACAGGCGCTATATGCGAAGTACCAGATAATCTCTCATATGAGGAGGCAGCGCTCATCGAACCCCTCTCAGCATGTCTTCACGGGCAAGATGTTGCCCAAACAAGAATTGGCGACATAGTGGCGGTTATAGGAGCTGGTCCAATAGGGCTAATGCATGTTATTTTAGCAAAGGCATTGGGCGCTTCTAAAGTTATTGTAAGCGAAGTAGAGGAAGAAAGGCTTAAAGAGGCCGCAAGTTTCGGAGCAGACCATCTAATTAATCCGCTGAAAGATGATCTTTCTTCAAAAGTTAACGAAGTCACATATGGGCATGGAGCAGACGTGGTAATAGTCGCTGTAGGATCACCAATAGCGCAGCAACAGGCCCTATCAATAGTTGCAAGAGGCGGTAAAATAAACTTCTTCGGCGGGCTCCCATCTGGCAAAGAAATAGTTCCGTTGAACACAAATTTGATACACTATAGAGAAATTTCAGTTTTCGGTTCTTCTTCCCAATCAATTTATGACTTTCATAAAGCATTAAATCTTGTCAGCCATGGTGTACTAAACGTAAAACGTTTCATAACGCACCGCCTCTCATTGGAAGAGACGCCTAAAGCATTCGAGATAGTTTCTTCAAAGCGCGGATTAAAAGTTTGCATTAACCCATGATTTTTGGGGCCTAATGATGAAACCTTAATTAACCTGAAGACCCTTTAAGCAAGCATCATGAAATTAACCATCACGCTTTTGATCTCTAAAGTAAGGAAAAACCCTCTTTCCGAAAAACTCTATAAACTTATTCTGATCTGGGCTTGTGCTTAAAAACTCGACTTCATTTACTCCAAACTTCAAGTATAACTCAATTTTTTTAATGGCTTCCTCCTCTGAAGTTATAATGAAACGTTTTTTCACGATATCCTCCCTCCCTATCGACTTGGCTTTTAACTCAAGATCTCTAGGATCGTAAACCTCAGCCTCAAAAATTCCTGGTATCATCGTAGCGTTCCAGAATTTACAGCCTTCAACAGCTCTCTCAAAATCTTCATCGTAGGAAGTTATTATGTGGACAATCTTTTTAATTCCCTCAGGATTTCTACCTGCATCCTTAGCGCCTTTAACAAGAGCGGGAAAAATTTCTGAGCTAAATTTCTCATCAAACACACGGCCGCTCGTTAATAGTCCATCGGCATATTTGCCCGCAATGTAGGCGGCGGATGACCCATTAGCCGCCACATATAGTGGGATTTTTGATTTAGGTTTGGTATATAAATTCGCCTTTCTTAAGCAATAGTGCTTTCCATCAAAATCCACAAAACTTTCTTTCCATAACCTCCTGATTATAATTATGGACTCTTCAAGTCTACTTAGTCTCTCTTTGTAGGGCGGCCACCGTAACCCCAAAGGGGCTTCATTCATAGACTCCCCTGTACCCAAACAGAGAAATATTCGTCCAGGATGCATGAAATCTAGAGTTGCGAAAGCTTGAGCCACCACCCCCGGATGGTATCTTAAGAGCGGAGCAGTAACTGAGCCGAGAGACACTTTCTTTGTTCTCTCAGCAGCTGCTGTCAACCAAACCCATGCGAAACCGGATTTCGCGTTAGTGTGAGCCCACGGATGGAAATGGTCGCTGCTCCAAATAGTGTCAAAACCAAGTTTCTCTGCTTTAATAGCAAAACGAAGCAGCTCATTTGGATTATATTGCTCCTGCGCAGCGTAAAAGCCGAACGTGCAATTCATAGGATTCCACCCTTAAATCTTATTTAGCCACTTATAGTATAATAAAAAGTAGGGCGCAAATACCCGCTCTCTGGTAATAATGCTATTTTAGAATTGACATGCCGCCATCAACAACAACCGCTTGACCTGTACACCAATCAGAGTCATCGCTGGCGAGATAAAGCGCTGCTCCAGCTATATCCTCTGGCTTCCCAAGTCTTCTAAGCGGAATCTCCTTCTTTAACTCTTCAAGCTGCTTAAGATGCTCTTCAGTCATCGGTTCAAGCACCATCGCCGTCTCCGTCGGACCTGGACAGATCGCGTTCACATTTATATTATATTGCGCGAGTTCTATAGCCATAGCCCTAGTTAATGAGAGGATAGCGCCTTTCGAAGCGCTATATGCGGCGTGACCAGGCTCCCCCACGATAGCTGCCTTCGAAGATATATTGATGATTTTTCCTCTTCTTTTCTCCATCATATGTGGCACTACCAGTTGGGATGGAATAACTGTACCCAGCACATTTACTCTGAACATTCGCTCATAAAACTCTAGGGGTTCTTCCCAGAAGGATCTGCCGGCATGTATTCCCGCATTATTAACTAATATATCTATGGTTCCAAATCTTTCCAGAACTTGGGAAATTATTTCTGCCATTCTTTCCCTTGATGAAACATCCCCTTGAAAACCTAGAACTTCCCCTCCCTGATCCCTGATCTTTCTCTCAGCCTCCCTTACGCCTTCCTCATGAAGACCTATGATAACCACTTTAGCCCCCTCCCTTGCAAATCGAGATGCTACTGCAAAGCCTATTCCCCGAGTGCCACCAGTAACTATGGCAACCTTGCCTTTCAACTTCATAAGCATTCACCCAACTAATTTTCATGAAGGACTCCATTAAAAAATATTTCTAAATTTGAACCCACATGCTAAATTAAATGGTTAAGTGTTCGTACCGCTCAAATAATCTATCTAATTCATTGAGCATTTGCTCATAGAAATCAGCATATTTCCTGTATTTTTCATGTCTCTCTTTAGATGGCATCACTTTTCTTACTGGTTTAACCCAATCATCTATTGTTTTCGTATAGCTGTCGAATGCTTTAACGGCATACCCACCGAGAACCGCTAGTCCTAATACCGCGTATTCCTCTCTATTTAACAGAACATAGGGTATGTTAAGGACGTCCGCTTTTATTTGGTTCCACACGCTGCTTTTACTGCCTCCTCCTATGCCCCTAACTTTGTTAAATTCTATATTCTTAAAAAGCCCTCTTATTATTCTGAAGTAGTAATGATATTCATACGCAATGGACTCAAGGATCGACCTATATAGGTGACTTGTGGTATGCTTCCAGCTGAAACCTAACCATACACCTTTTATCCTAGGATTATATGGATATATTCTGCCTCCTAAATGAGGCACAAAGAACAAATCCTCCGAACCTTCAGGGACCTGTGACGCATATTGATCTAAAACTTGATATGGATCTTTACCGGTCTCCTCCGCAATTTTCTTCTCGTAACGCGCTATTTCATCTCTAAACCATCTTAAACAAAGCCCGCCGCCTCCAACATAGGCATGAGGAATCCATAGTTCAGGTACAACCGCCTTAGTATAAAGAAGCGTCTTAAACTCTTTGTCTGGGATCACCTTATCAGTAGAGGCGGAAAGTATCGAAGCGGTGCCAGCTACATCCAAGCATAATCCAATTTTAGTTATGCCAGCACCTAAACATGAAGCAGGATAATCACCCGCTCCAGCTACAATAGGTATTCCTCCGACCAGCCCACATTTTTCAGCTTCTTTCCCAGAGAGTTCACCGATGATTTCCCATGGTCTCACAATTCGCGGGAGCTTATTAAACGGAATCCTGAAAATTTCGCAAAGATCATCCGACCATTTCATTCGTTTAACATCGTACAAGCCAGTGTATGTGATATAGGTGTAATCCAAAAAAGATTGATCGCCTTTAAGACTGGCAAGTTTTCCAGCTACATATACGGAGGGTACAGTAAATTTGTATATTTTTTCAAAAATCAAAGGTTCCTCATCCTTCCACCAGAGCATTTTTGGCAAATGTGCTATTGATGGTGGAGCTGCAGTAACATCCATCAAGACGTCAACATAGTTTTTTCTAAGGTAGTCAACTTGGACCCTACATCGCGTATCAAGCCATGAATCATATGGCATGACAGGGTTCCAATCCTTATCTACTCCAAGTATACCGGCCATTTGACCGCTGAAAGCTATAGAGGCAACATCTTTCGGATTTACGCCAGACTTCTTAATCGCCTCTCTTAACGTATAAATTGTAGATGTGTAGAAGTCTTCGGGTTTCTGTTCAACCCAAGAGGTTCGTGGATAAAGCAGTCTCGACTCCTCATAGGCTGTTGCGAGCTGATTTCCATTTAAATCAAATATGGCTGCCTTTGTTCCTCCAGTGCCGATATCCACTCCAATAAAATATTGAGAGGACATGGAACCCCGCCCCTATGCTTTGCTTCATTATACGGTTTTAAATCATTAATATTTTAATTACCATAAAAATTAAAGATAATTTCATCTTCAAGTAGCCCCCGTTATGCTAAACTTATCCGGAAAAATCTCTAAGGCAGAAATAATTCTCATCTTTCAATCCAAGGTCAATTTAACCTACTCGGATAATCTTTCTTCAGGCGGGATTAAAGCGTTAAGGATAGGTTCAACCCATTTATCGCTGTTCATGTCATAAACGATGAAGTCGCCGTCAAACTGCCAGTAAGCCCAGCTCCACCCCATCTTCTCAGCTAGCCGTGCCACAAAGCTCAGGTAGCGGACACGTGAAGCCATATCCGCCTTGTCATATACCCCAAATTCGCCTAGAAACAAGGGGCGCTCAATCCTCTCAGACCAAGCCTGCGCCTTCTCAAAATCTTTGACGATCACCTGCTCTTCTTCCATTGTGCCTTTCCATTTAACGCCAACCTTATTCCCCCTTCCGGCCCAGATTGCACCTTGATGGGTGAAATCCATGGGGCGATAATAGTGAACGGTAACAATGATGTTCCGGTCGTCTTTTGGCAGCTTAAGATAGTCCAGATAGTAAATATCGTTCCAGTTTCCAGGTCCAATAATAACTGTTCTCTCCGGGTTTGTTTCGCGTATTATAGACAACGCTTCATGATAAAACTGATTCCATAGTTCAGGCGTAAGTTCCTCATGAGGTTCGTTAAGTATTTCAAAAATAACATTATCCGGGCTGTTTCTGTAGCGTTCCGCCATCTGTTTCCACGTTGAAAGAAACCTATCTTTATTGCCCAACGGGTCTTTACCCATCGCCACAAACTCATGGAAATCAAGCACAACCATAAGCCCATTGCTGAGCGCTTGATCAACCGCCCAGTCCAGAACTTTAAGCCATTCGTCTCTTAACTTATTTTTCTCATCGATTCCATCGTCTCGAAACGGATGCAATGGGATACGTACGCTGCTAAATCCAGCTTGCTTAATTAAAACGAAATGCTTACTCTTCATCCTCGCTCTAGAGAATGACTTCCAGATCGGATCGTACCCTAGAACATTTACGCCTCTGCCTAGACGCCGATTTTGCTCAAAAACATATGTTTTTCTCATCGAATTTCACCCCTACATAGATTATAAGATCTTCCAGTTAAAGATTGCCTGTCTCTCCTCTCCAAAATATTTGTAGCATTCTATGTAGGTGCGGCCCTTCCGCTTTATAGCTCTGAACGAATACTTCATCTGCGCGCTGAGGATTAGCCTTTCTTCCGGCGGGAGGTTTTTCCAAAGCTGCTTTCGCTCTTCAATGGAAAGTTTGGCCCAAGCTTCTTTGCTGAGGGCTTGCGCAGTTTCGACAGTTCCGAGGGAAAAACGGGCTGTGGCTTCTGCAGGTTTTTCATCCTTCCTCGGTAGCCCTTTTTCCTGCGAGGTCTCCGTGGAGGTCTATGATCCTGAGGTCTTCGCCGTCCCTAACGTTCTGCAACGCGAGGCTCAGGAGGAAGCGGGACTTGCCTCTCCCGTCCGAGCACAGCGTGACCACTGGCCTTTTAGGAGCAGCCTGCACCGCTACGGGTTTGAGACTTCAGGTTTTGAACGCTTGAACGGCGAGAACAGTGGCATGGCCCTTCAAAGGCAAATGATGCGAGCCCTTAAAAGCCTAGAAGGATGAAAGCCCTTGGTGAAACGCGTTGTAAAAGCGCCTCAGCCCGCTTAACCCCAAAATCTCTAACCTTTCTATTCTCTTTTCTTTACTCTCTTACGTTAATTTCCATTGCAAGGGGGTTGTAGCACCTGTGTGTAGCGAAAGGATATCTGTGGAGGCGTTGCCTAGATTTTTAATATAGCACTCAAGAGATAAAGCGCTTTTTATAAGTGAATAGAAGTATTTGCTTCAAGATATGTTAAGTCTCCATTAAGGCTTAGGCGCTCGCTTTATTTCCATATTTGTAATTTTTAAGTTTACACGCCTTCAGTTTTTGGCGAGGATTGATGTCTGAAGACGAATATGTTGTTGTTAGAAAGTCTAATATTGAGCAAATACTTGCCGAGCTTGAGAAGTTGAAGAGGCTTTTTCGTTAGAGATGCTCTTCCCGCTAAGCAAAGCATGTACGAGCCTCTCAAGATCTTCAATGCGCCTGATTATGGCTTCGTTCTTCATGCGTTCTTCCCACTCAATTTTTATGGCAAAGCCCTTTGTCAAGCATGTATCCGCAGCATCTACACCTGACGGCGTCGAGTGAGTTCCTTTTTCCGCATCTTGGACATTCCATTAGCTTTATTATTCCCACAGCCTTTACTGCTTTTTAACCCATGAACTTCGAGGATGGCTTCTTCCAAGTGCCTAACTGAGAAATGCGCATATCGCCTGACCATGTCTGATCCGTGAACCCAGCCAGCGTATAATTCCAGTTTGGCCTCCGTCAATATTTTGGCCGTGGACGTTAGACACGTGTACCTAAACAGGCGGGGTCAGGTGATTTACGATATACATATATACCTTACCTTTCTTCAGTCTATACAAATAAAGAGAAAGGTTTGTGTGTAATGGTACAAGGAAAGTTTGAGAATAGAAATTTGCTGTTATTCTTCTTTATTGCCTTTGCATGGTCTTGGTATTTTTGGCTACTTCAGATGTTGGGTTTTAACCTTTACGTAGCTCCTTTTGGACCATTTGTTGCAGCGTTTTTACTTACCTATATCGATGAAGGCATTGAAGGAGTAAAGAAATTGCTGAGAAAAGGGTTTGATCCTAGAATTGGAAAAATTTGGTATATTCCCACCATTTTGCTTTGGCCTGTTATTGCAAGCTTCTCATTCTTAGGAGCATCATTCAGCGAGGGAGCGGCTCCTAAACTTGCAATACTATTCCAACCATGGCTGATTCTTTGGAATTTTGTCTACATATTTTTTCTTGGAGGGCCCCTTCAAGAGGAATTTGGGTGGAGAGGTTATGCGCTTACCCGTCTCCAAGCGCGTTATTCGGCTCTTGTTTCCAGCGTGGTGTTAGGAGTGATATGGGCTATTTGGCATCTACCTCTGAACCTAATGTATTTGACAAGTCCCCAGTACCAAGTTGGAATTGCGTGGCTATCTAGTACAGTTATTCTGTTTGTCTTTGTGTCAATACTTTTCACTTGGATATATAATAACACTGGAGGCAGCATCCTAGCTACTCTAATCTTCCACACAATGCTTAACCTGTCAACTTATGTTGCCTTTCCAGTCTTTGAAACAGAAACTGGCCCAGCCTACTACTTCTTCTCAATAATCGTTGTTGCCATAATTATTTTAGTGGTCTTTGGAGCAAAAAGAATGGTTCGGGATAGGAGCCGGGTTAACACTGAAAACAAAATAGGTGATCATTTTGAATAGGTTCGTTGTTTATTATTTCAGTTTGGCTCTGCTAATTGGCGGTTTAGCCTATGCTCCGTGGGTTCTGGCTTCGTATAGCATGTTTCCGTCTGATCTGATCTTTGTTTTTGCGGTCGTTGGCGGAGTTTCTCCAACTATTGCCGCGCTTGTGGTAACCAAACTTGAATTTGGTAAGGGCGGCGCGGAATATTTGTTCGGTCAATTTGGTCGTAAGGACTTTTCAAAATTGTGGTTTTTGGTGGCTGTTCTTGTTCCTTTGGCTCTTGCAGCCTGTGCAGTCTTGCTGTGGTCTATAGCTGGAGGAACATATCCTATGGACTTGATGAAGTTAATCGAATTTCCGCCGATCCTAATTACGAGTTTCTTGATGAACATGTGGGAGGAAATAGGATGGAGAGGCTACGCTTTACCCGCACTACAGAAGAAACACAATGCGCTTATTTCAAGCCTGATTGTTGGAATATTTTGGGCTTTATGGCATTGGCCACACTTTGCAGTCAAAGAAAGCCTCATGGCGGTAAACTATCATAATTTTCTCTTGTTCGCTATTTTCACGCTCTTGTACTCCATCTCTTACACGTGGCTTTACAACTCCACTAAAGGAAGTTTATCCACCGCATCGCTATACCACGCATCCACAAACGCAGCAAACACCATACTCTTTGTTGAAGCTAATATTGCCAACTCCATCTTCCCCTTCTATTTTCTGATAGTCATCATTTTCACCCTTATCATCATTTTTGCAAAGCATTCGAACATGAAAACCAACGTGATTCTCAAAATTCCTATAAAATAACAAAGCTTGACAAAAAATCTTAGAAATGCGGGGGGTTAGGTTTTGACCTCGGTTTAAATTCTCGGAATTTTTGTTGAATAACCGATTTAGGCAATTCTTTCCATGGTTCGATGAAACAGTAATGGAATGGAAAATTTATGGTGCACTAATAGGAGCCGCTTTTCTGACGAATTTTAGGACTAAAATCTGGATGAAATTGAGTAGGGACGAAAGCATGAGTGCGGCAATCTGGGATGAAAAGGTTACTTCTCCGTGCATCCATAGGAAGGGTATGTTAAAGAACATTTGGCTGAAATGGTATGCCACTGGACCTAGAAGGTTCCTGCCAGTTTTGTAATAAAAGTAGGCGAGGAACAGCCCAGCTGTAAAAGAATGAAACGCATATGCCGCTTGAAACAGCATGTCTGTTGGGTTTCTGTAGACGATTAAGGGAATATAGTAGACGTGGTACAGCCCAAACATTATTGAAGAAACGGTCATGGCTGTCTTACCGCCATACTTATGTAAAAGCTGTCCAAGAATGCAGCCTCGGAAAATCCCTTCTTCTGATATGCTTACTATCCAGTAAAAGGCAAAGTAAACTGGCATGTGGACGTACAATGGCAAATAGTAGCCATACTTTAAACCTATGAAAACGCTTGAAATTATGAAAGCAATTATATTATGAAAGACAGCAAATCCGAAGCCCACTGCAGCATAGCTTTTCCATGGGCTTATTTTTCTAAATCCAAGCTGGGAGAAAGAGTGTTTTCTCACCATTTTCACATAAAAGTATAGCAGGGCAAATTCACCCAAATAGAGGAGGGTGTGAACGGTGAAACCCGCAGGATAATAATTAATGAATAAATTAAACTTCACAGAAACAAGCCAGAAGACCTGCGCAAGACCCACTACTGAGAGGAAAAGAAGGAGCGAATCACGAACTTCAGAAGAGAAAGTCGAAAGAGACATCAACCCTTATTAGAAATAACCAGTATTTATGAGTTACGCAATGTATCTTGAGCAATTCTGATGAATCTTTCAGCCCGATCATTCTAAGCGTCTCTTATCAACCGATAAGCCTGTTGTAACTGATGTTTGAGACTGAACTTTAAACCTGAATTAGACACCATAAACGTAGAAGCAAGGTGTTTGGTATAATACTGTAGAAGGTGAGGAAAACCGAGAATTTAAACGCTGTTTGTAGCATTTAGTGCGGGGGGTGGGATTTGAACCCACGAACCCCTATGGGACAGCCGCTCTGAGAGGCGTTTTTCTCCTCAGGGCTGCGCCTTTGGCCTGGCTTGGCAACCCCCGCCATCTAAGATTTTATAAAGTTTATTCTCTAGTTAAATCTTTATCGGTTTGATTTTTAAGAATTTAATCAGGAATTTTATAATTCATAGATAAGGAAGTTTTAGAAGTAGAGTATATTTAGATGGACATAAATTTATATTGGCAAATTTTTGTTTTACATCATGCTTATATTTTTAACTTGGAATAGGGATTCATAGATGAGACTAATGGTGGTATAATGTCTAGGGCTTTATCTCTTAAGGAGAAAGATCTGGAGTCTTTTGAGGGGGGCGAGAAATACACCATTACCGTTGTCGGATGCGGAAGAATGGGGCTTCCAACAGCATGCTTATTTGCAGACGCAGGCTTCAAAGTTATATGCTTGGATCTTAATCCCCAGATTGTGGATCAAATTAACAGGGGAATTAGTCCCTTCCTTGAGCATAATTTAGAGAGACTTATAAAAAAGAATCTGAGGGAGGGACGTTTAACAGCCACAAGCGATCCAAAACTATCAATTCCGAAAAGCGACATAATAATAATTGTGGTTAATACTCCCATCGATGATAAAAAAAGACCCGACTACTCCAACCTTGAGAGTGCGTGCAGGGATATAGGGCTAAATCTTAAACCAGGGTCGCTAATAATTCTACAGAGTACGGTTGGCCCGGGAATAACAGAGACGCTTATCAAAGAAACTTTAGAGGCAGCTTCAGGTTTGAGAGCTGGGAAAGACTTTGGCTTAGCGTTTAGTCCAATACGTGCCACAGCTGGAAGAGTCATCCATGACATCATAAATTACCCTAGGGTTTTAGCGGCTATAGATAAGCAGAGTTTAGCCGCCGCAAAAGCCGTGCTGAAAACCATCATTAAGGGCGAAATAGTTGAGGTCAGCAACATCAAAACTGCCGAGACCGTTAAACTGTTCGAGAACATTTATCGCGATGTAAATTTGGCATTAGCCAACGAGTTCGCAGAGTTCTGCGAGAAGTCCGGCATAGATTATAATGAGGCTCAACAGGCTGCTAACACCCAACCATACTGTCATCTTCTTAGCCCCGGCATTATCAGCGGACACATACCTAAAGACCCCTATCTCCTAATCGAGGAGGCGGAGAACTTAGGTATTAAGATGCGGCTTCCAATCGTAGCTAGAAGAATAAATGATGAGTCCGTTAGAAGGGCGATTGAGCTTATCAGAAATGCTTTCAAAGCCATGGAGAAAACACTTAAGAGATCAAAGATTGTAGTTATGGGCATTTCTTATAAACCTAATGTTAAGGAGGTTAAGGGTTCACTAATAATAAATTTAGTGAAGCTATTACAGAATAAGGGTGTGAAAGTCAGCGTCTTCGATCCCTTCTACTCCTTCGAGGAGATAAAAGATCTGGGTTTACCTGCTGAGGATAACTTCACTAAAACCTTAGAGAGCTCAGATTGCATCGTGATAGCAGTTGGACATGATAAGCTTAAGCGCTTAAATCTTGGGAAAATATGTGTCTTAATGAAGAAACCTGCTGCATTAGTGGACTTAGCTAACATAATTGATCCGGCTAAGGCTGAGAAAGAAGGTTTCATTTATCGAGGCTTAGGCAGAGGGGTTTGGTCAAGATGAGAAAAATAAAGATAGCTGTTGTTGGAGCAGGCTTCTGGGGTAGAAACCATATCAGAGTTCTAAGCGAGCTGCCTGAAGTAGAACTCATCGCCGTTTGCGATGTAGATAAGCAGAGGGCGGACGCAGTCTCTGAAAAATACGGTTTAAAATCCTACAGTGAAAGTCTAAAAATGTATAAGGAGGAAGATCTGGACGCTGTGACGATTTGCGTCTGGTCTTCTAAACTCGCCGAGGAGTCCCTAAAGGCCCTAAAAACCGGAAAGCACGTGCTAGTTGAGAAGCCGATGGCAAGCTCCATAAAGGAAGCGCGAAAAGTTTTAAGGATGGCAGAGGCAAAGAAGCGTAAATTAGCAGTTGGCTTCATAGAGAGGTTCAATCCCGGAGTTAGAAGAGTTAAGAAAACTATAGAGGAAGGGCTTATTGGATCACCAGTCTCAGTAACGGCTAGGCGGGTTTCCAAATGGCCTCAGCGACTAGGCGATGTTGGAGTGGTTAAAGACACGGCGATACACGATATAGATATTATGCGCTTCATATTCAACGAGGACCCAATAGCAGTATATGCAAGAGCCGGATGCCTCCAACATCAGAGATTTGAAGATTACGCGCAGATAATGCTGGCATTACCGAATAACAAAACAGCGTTTATAGAAGCAAATTGGCTAACCCCATATAAAATTAGAAGGTTAACTGTCACTGGAAGCGAAGCCATAATCACTTTAGACTACATCACGCAGGAAATGACTATTGAGACATCTGGGCAAACATTAACCCCCAGATACGAGTGGGAGGAACCCTTGAAACTAGAGCTCCAACACTTCGCGGACTGCATATTGAACAATAAGGAGCCCGCGGCGTCGGGAGTGGACGGTATAAAAGCCTTAGAAATAGCGGAGGCAGTGCTTAAATCCGCAGTTAAAGGATGCACTGTAAAGATTTTATGATTTATAAATTCTTCTGCATCATCCTTTTAAATAAACATTAAATATTCTCCGTAAAGGAGATTGATGCTTAAGAATAACGTAAAAATGAATTTGATTAATTACCTTAATTAATGAATAGCGGCGCCTAGATTTCACCTTTTAAGTTAAAGGGTTTTCCCTCTAGAAGTATTTTCTCAGGTATCTTATCCTTCCATTTCCTAAGGAATAATAATTCATCCTTTTTTCCCCTAAGTTCATCCGGTAGCATTTCCGGGATTTCATCCCTTATCGGGTACCAACGCAGGCATTTTGGGCAAATAATAATTCCCTCCACTATTTCATCCCTTTCCTCGAACACGTGGAGTTCCAGCGGATAGTATTTATCTATTGGGCAAGCCAGAATGTCCATTAAACGCCTCTTCATCATTTAATCCCCTTAAGGCTAATCATTAGGCATATTTAATTTGCTGGTTATAAATATAGCGAAAACCCGCCCAAAAATAAATAGGGTCGTAAATAAAGATCAATCGATCTTCAATTTTTCAGAAGGCAGCCCATTTCGCTTCGGCTTTAAACATTTCATCAACCATTTTCTCAATTTCTTTAGGCGTAAGTATAGCTGACGTTAACGGATCGAACATCACGGCCTGTAGGGCTGCATTCCTATCTTTTTCTAGAGCCGCCTTAACCGCTAGCTCTTGGACATTTATATTAGTTCTATTTAGGGCTGCGCATTGCGGTGGTAAATTGCCTACATGACATGGGTGTATGCCGCCTTTATCAACTAGACATGGAACTTCAACGCAGCATCCATA
Source organism: Candidatus Bathyarchaeota archaeon (assembly GCA_018396555.1). Taxonomy (GTDB): domain Archaea; phylum Thermoproteota; class Bathyarchaeia; order Bathyarchaeales; family DTEX01; genus DTEX01. The sequence continues at coordinate 22,251 of JAGTQL010000007.1, forward strand.
GGGAAGATTGGTTATTAACCATTTATTTTCGACGTTACCATTTATGCGTAGGGGTTTACCAGTCTCCATAGAGTATATTATGTCTACGCCATATTCATGCGACCGGTTCAGTTCAAGCGGCGCCTCTCCGCTTATCTGTTTCTTTATGTATTCGAAGTGAGGCTTCCAGGCTTCCTTACATATTTCTAAATAGAACCACCTTGGCTCACAGTAAGTTTTTCTTCTCTCCTCTGTTATCCTAAAGTATGGGACATATTCACCTAGATGATGGCTTGATTCGGTTATAAAATATCCTAAATACTTCATCATCTCAAAGCGAACTTTATCCCTTTCATAGATCTCTTTCCTATTCATTGCCTCCCAAAGGAGCGGATAGGCGTCTTCACCCCTATATTTAAACTCTAAAAAGAACGCCTGATGATTTATCCCGGCGACCCAGTAGTAAACATCCTCGTATGGAACATTTATATAGCTTGATAGCTGCATGGCTGTTCCCTGAACGCTGTGACATAGTCCAACATTTCGTATTTTAGTTGCTTTATTCATGGACCAGCAGTTGATGGCCATTGGATTAGCATAGTTGATTAGGAGCGCATTGGGACATAATTCTTCCATGTCATAACATATGTCCAGTAAAACCGGTATCGTTCTGAGGCCACGGAAGACCCCGCCTGGACCAATCGTATCTCCGACTTCTTGACTCACACCGTATTTCAGTGGGATATTTATGTCAAGTTCAAAAGCCTCTAATCCCCCAACTTGAATCATTATTACCACGTAATCGGCGTCCTTCAAGGCTTCTCTACGGTTTAAAGTTGATTCAATTCTCATATTCGGCGCATATTTAGAAGCTAATGTATGCGCAAACTTGCTTATTAAATCAAGACGCTCCGCATCAATATCCATCAAAGCAATCGTAGAATCCCTAAGTTCAGGATGATAAACGATGTCTGTTAGCAGACGGCTGGCAAAAACCACACTTCCAGCACCAATAAAAACTATTTTGGCCATTTTAAGACACCGAAAAGAACTATGCTTAAAACCCCATTAAAAATTTACGGTTCTCTCTTCAAAGAATCGCTCAGGAAAATCTAACTGCTGAGGGCTTCATTTTTCAAAGTAGTCTTCACAAATATGTCTAAAACCACCTGATACCATCTTGGACCAACGCTTCTAACTATTCTGGCAAACAAGATTTCAAATTCCACACTTAAACTTGAAAGCTTCCTAGAAACTTTCTCAATTATCTTTTTTATCGGGTCTTCATCCTTTTCAGCATGTTCAAAAGCATAAAAATGAATTATGCCCCCCTCAGGTTTTAGGGCCATCAGCGCATAATCAAGATATTCATATGCCCTTTCAGGTAAGGGCATAAGAACCCTATCCACAACACCCCCCAACTTAGACATTATCACTTCTTTCGCATCGCCTTCGATTGGCTCAATAATGTCCATGACTTTATTTAGATTCGCGTTTATCCTCATATATTGAACTGCCGCCGGATTAATATCTATTGAATATATTTTTTTAACCTCTACATGTTTAGCAATCATTATTGAAAATCCCCCAACGCCTGCAAACATGTTAACTATAACCTCACCGGGCTTAACTTGTCTAGCAATTCTCATATGCTCATAAGATAGTCTCGGAGAAAAGTAACATCTAGCTAAGTCAACCTTAAATAGGCAGCCATACTCCCTATGAATCGTCTCAGTTTTGTCCTCGCCGCATATCCACTCAAGTTTTCTTAATCGTAAATCGCCTGAAATTGGACTCGCCTGACGCAGCACCGTTCTTACATTCCTATGGCTTTCCATTATTATCTTTGCAATATTTTTGGCTTTATCCTCGAAAGCATTTGACACTTTAATAATTGCTATGTCACCAACAATATCGAAGCCTTTAAAAAAAGTTTTCAGCTCTGAGGGGGTAAGTAGAACCGCAAGCTTATCTTTTAAGGATCTCATCTTTATTCATCTTCAATTCAATTTTTCCGAAATTTCTCTCGAAGCGAAATCCTTAGTCATCTTCAGCATTTTTCTAGCCTCCTTGTCGACTAATAGAACTAGCGAGAAGTAGACTAGTGCGCCAAAAAGCACCTTTACCGCCACCATGGAAAGCCTCGCTAAGGTTGGGGTCAAATATAAAACTAAAGACATCACCAGCGATGCGCTCAAATACTTTATAAGGCTAACCCACGGTATATCAAATCTTAGGCATCTCGACGCTATAACATATTTAGATACGATAATAGATAGGTTAGTTAGGACATTTATTAGCGCCAAATATTCAGTTGCTGTCAGGGCATCCGGCATTCCAACGGCAAGAATTACATACATAAGCGGCACGATCACCGCTGCCTGAGCATAGGTTAACGTTTGCTGAAGGAAAAGTCTGCTTCCAATCATTTTCCTATAGGATATTTCTTCATCAGCATCCAATCTTTCTGTGCCGCTTATGATCGAATCAAAAACCGAGGAAGCTGCCGAGAGAAGAGCGTTGATAGATAGTAAAATCAGGATCGGCTTGGCTACGGCGTATAATGGATTCAGAATCAGCAAAAGAGGTTCTGAGAGAACTATTGCACCTATGCACATGGGCAATGCAAACATTAGAATCATTTTTAATGATGATGAGACGTCGCTGGGGTTAGCTTCAGATAGAAGTTTTGGGTATAAGGCGAATGATAAGGAGGATGAATAGCCTACTATGGAGGCTATGGCGGATGATGCGCCGTAATAGGCTCTTGCTAATTCCCCGCTATAAACGAAAAGAAGGATGTTTGCAAACATTAGAATTCTTCCACCTATAATGCCGTAAATATTTATTAGAGAAGCCTTGAACCACCTTTTAGCGTAATCCCACCTAATCCTCCCGAGGATCTCGCGCCGTATGCCCCTCACATAAAATAATATCTGAACTAAGTAGGATGCTATAAGGCTGAATAAAACCCCTATTAAGCCCATCCTAAAACCTATTATAAAAAGAAAGCCCAGGGACACTTTGCCGATCTCAAGCACTAATAATCCAAACGCCATCATTTCCGGACGTTTAGGATAAAATATTGCCTCCAAAACTGCTTGAATATGGTTCTCAACTATTAAGAAGACGCCTACGAAATACGTTAAAAAGTATTTGCTGGAAACTTGAAGTATGCCTAATATATTTGGTATAGTGATGAGATAAACCGCAGTGGATGCTAAGGCTACTAGAAGATTTATGATTAGACCCGTTTTCGGAGAGTCCTGACGTCCTCTAGCCGTGAACCTTGTTACCCAGAAAGGTATTATTGCGGATGCTAGCGTGAAGTAAGATAGGGTATCGCCGATATTACTGTATACACCATACTCCTCAAGCGTAATATTTCTGGTGACTAGAAGCGTGAACACTAAGCCGGTTCCCACGCTAAGCAACCTAAAAAGGAACAGCATGAGTCCGGAATAGCGAAGTCTAATGCGGCTGCCAGACAATCTTTTTCAAACCTTTCTTTTCCACTTATAGATTATTTTAAAAAGCCTAATATTTATTAGGTTTAGCTATAAGCGTAAATCATAATTGTGCTTTACAAGGTGGCGCTGGGATCTTGGGAATAGCGAAACTATTTCCTAAAGCTCCGGATGAGCATAAGCCCGGTAGACCGATGGTTTCAAATGGGCTTGGCGCAGTATATATTCTATCTTCAGTAATCTACCTGTTTATTCTTCAAGGGCTTCAAAGATGGAATAGATTGTCCGCATTAACTTTAGCTTCATGCATACTCTTCGGCGGCTTTATGGGCCTGTTTGACGACTGGGCGGATCTAAGATGGAGGTACAAAGCGTTCTTACCGCTTATAGCAGCTCTGCCATTAATAGTGCTCCGTGAGGGTGAGACAACGATGAGCACATATTTCTGGGGGAAGGTTGACCTTGGTCCGCTATACTACTTCGTAGTTGCCCCACTAATCGTAACCATAACAACAAACACCGTGAATCAGCTCGGCGGCCTTAACGGTTTGGAATCCATCTGTCCCTCCATAGTTTTATCAGGATTGTTTACCGTCTCTATGCTTCATGGGCGCGAGCAAACCGTTCTATTATATGTTCCGCTCGTCGTCTCATGGGCTCTGGCATATTACAATTTTAGAGGTAAAATTTTTGTTGGCAATACAGGTTCATTTTCTTTTGGAATAACTTTAGCTTCCTACGCTATAATAGCGAACATAGAGCAAACATTAGCCATTTCAATAATCCCATACATAATTAACTCATCGCTAATTCTAATCAACATTTTACTTTTTAAGCGTAGAGCTGCGCTCGAAATAAGCTGGCCGATGCTGAAGGCAAAACATAGAAGAAGCCTAACCACGCTAATTGCTTACTACTATCCAGCAACAGAGCGTAAACTAGTCTTATTAATCTCATCGCTATTTATTCTAACAACAGTGGTGGCCGTGCTAACATCAGTTACCTAGAACCTAAATGGTGCATTTAAATGAAAATATGGTATGACGCATGCACCGGCAAACATGTTCGCTATGGAGCCGCTATAACGGAACGTTTAAGACAAAAAGGACATGAAATAATATTTACTTTAAGGAAACATCCAGATACGATTTCACTGGCAAAACACTTAAATTTAAAGTTTAACGTTGTAGGAGAATATGATCCTTCATCAAAGTTCATGAGGCTTTATAAGGGTTTACTTAGGCAAGTCGAGTTCTGTAAAATGTTTAAGGATGAGCCTCCTAATGTTGCGATTTCCCACGGGTCTGTTGATTTATGTCGAGTTGCATTCGGTTTAGGTGTGCCCATAATCTCCACTTACGATACGCCGCATGCTGATGCTGTAAGTAGATTAACGATTCCACTAAGCGACGTAGTTGTTGTCTCAAAAGCTGTTCCAGAAAATTACTTGCGTACTTATGGAGCGAAAAGAATAACCACGTTTGACGGTGTCGATGAAGTTGCCTGGATGAGAAACTTTAAGCCTAAAGTTACATGCGATTTTGGAAGACCGCTCATAATTGTTAGACAAATTGAGAGCAGAGCAGCGTATGCAGAGGGCTTAACTACAGATATAACTGAGAAAATAGCCGCAGAATTAACATCGCTTGGTAAAGTTGTATTTCTAGCCAGATATGATAGGAAGTCCAGGGGGGGCTTAATTGTTCCAAAGGTTTTCATCGATTCAGCAAATCTAGCATCTCAAGCGGACTTGGTTATCAGCGCTGGCGGAACAATTGCTAGGGAAGCCGCTTTGGCTGGAACACCAAGTATAGTTATCAAAATTTTTGATGGAATGCATGTTAATGAATACTTGGCCAACAAGGGATTTCCAATTTTTATAGTTAATCCTGAAGAAGCCATAAACTATGCTGAGAAGTATTTAGGGAGACGTTTTGACATCAGTTCGCTAATTAATAGTCTCGAAGATCCAGTTAATATTATTGAGAGTATTATTGAAAAGATTAGTTAATGAATTTTTGACTCCATGACGCATATAGCACAAGTGTGTTTAATATGCGCTGAAAACCGAATAGGTTTATGGCTAGCGAAGATAAGCATTCTTGATAAAGATGGTATTAGTGCGAAGAACCAGTACTGCCAAGGAGCATTATTCCCGTTTTTTCTCGCATTATTAAGTTGAGAGACGTGTTTTATGCTTAGCGCACGCTACTTCTCACCAGCGAATTTCAGCCTTTTCATTTCATATTCTTCCCATTTCATATACTCTTTTGCGGGTATTCCCTTAACCACAGTTCCAGCCTTAACGTTTCTTGTCACTATGCTTCCAGCAGCTATAACTGCATTTTCCTCTACTACTATATTTGGCATTATTACTGCACATCCTCCGATTATAACATTGTTCTTTATTACTGGCGGCGTTACCTGCTTGCTTACCGGATATTTATCGTTTAAGATTGATACGTTGGGCCCTATGAAGACATCGTCACCTATTCTACAGCCGTTTGATATTGTTACATGTGCTTGTATATTGCAGTTTTTCCCTATCTTAACATTCTTCCCTATATCGCAGAAGCTTCCAATTCTCGTGTTATCGCCTATTCGTGTGTTATCGCCGATTATAACATAGTTCCATATAATTACGCCAGAACCCAGCTGCACATTACTGCCCAGAATAATGCCTAAACCAAATCTAGGCTTAAGATTTTCCAAATACGTCACGCTCGTAAATCATTATTTATAAAGGTGTTCATAAATTTCACTTATGAAACCTGTAGATGAGATCTTTCATTAGCAACAATGCCACAACTGCTATGTCGATCAGCCGCCATAAAATGACGCGTGTAAAAAGAAATCCATAATCAGTATACAATCAATCATAGCGGAATTTTTATAAGAGAAGCAAAGGAACGGTCTGAGAAATTAAAAGTATCTATATTCCTTTAAAAATGGAAGGATTGAGATGCGGAACGTGGCAACTTAAGGATTTTTGAGCTTAAAATCGTTATGTGGTCGCGTATGCTGAAACAAAATTTTCTTTGTCGATTTAGTGAAAAGTCTAAATTTCAGGCTTTTCTCAGAATGATAAATAACGTTGTTTAAATTCATAATACGGTCTTAAGTTGTCACGTCCGAGATGCGAATAGTAAAGTTTAAATTTCCACTATGTTTCTTCTTCTCTGAGCGTGTGTCGTATTGTCCAGCGCAGAAGAGGCTGAACTGCTCTACCAGTGCGTTAGATGCGGCGCAATAGTTAAGTCGTCTGAGCTTGAGCTTGGAATAAGATGCCCATACTGCAGATATAGGGTTCTGAGGAAAATTAGGCCACCTGTTGTTAAACGTGTTCAGGCAAGATAAACGTTTAATCCTAACATAATGTTAAAATTCTTCTGAAGGCATTTTTTGGATCGTAATGTTTGCTGGTGAGCATGATGGCGGATTTTAAAATTAAAGATCCTAGCTTGGCCGATAAGGGCGAATTACTTGTTGAATGGGCTTCAATACATATGCCCGTTCTAAATCAGATTGCTCAGCGTTTTACTGTGGAAAAGCCGCTTGAGGGCTTAAGAATTGGAGCATGCCTACATGTGACCAAGGAGACAGCGGTCTTGATTAAAACGCTTACTGCTGGTGGAGCTGAGGTTGCACTTTGCGGTTCAAATCCATTGTCAACGCAGGATGAGGTTGCGGCGGCATTGGTGAGAATGGGCGTCAAAGTTTATGCTTGGCGCGGCGAAACAACGGAAGATTACTATTGGTGCATAAACCGCGTTATAGATCACGAGCCGATTATCACCTTAGACGATGGCGCGGATCTGGTAGGCACGATGCATGCTTCCAGGAGGGATGCTATAGAAAACGTTAAGGGCGGAACTGAGGAAACTACAACTGGGGTTATGAGGCTTAAGGCAATGGCTCAGAAAGGGGTGCTTGAATACCCAATTATAGCCGTAAATGATGCCTACACAAAATATTTGTTCGATAATCGCTATGGAACCGGACAGAGCACGATAGATGGCATATTAAGGGCGACAAACACGCTTTTAGCTGGAAAAAGGTTTGTTATTTGCGGCTACGGTTGGTGTGGGCGAGGGTTGGCGTTGAGGGTTAGGGGCATGGGTGCAAATGTAATAGTCACCGAAGTTAATCCGCTGCGTGCACTTGAAGCAGTCATGGATGGTTTCCAAGTGATGCCCATATCTGAAGCAGCTCCAATGGGCGATATCTTCGTGACGGTAACTGGAAACATAAACGTCATAAGAAAGGAGCACATGCTCAAAATGAAGGATGGTGCAATACTCGCTAATAGTGGGCACTTCAATGTTGAGATAAACGTGCCCGGTTTGGAGGAGGCTTCCGTATCAAAAAGGCTCATAAAGCCGAACCTTGAGGAATATAAACTTAAAGATGGGAGAAGAATATACCTGCTCGCCGAGGGTCGACTTGTAAATTTGGCTTCAGCTGAGGGACACCCATCGGAAGTTATGGACATGTCATTTTCAAATCAGGCATTATGCGTTGAATATTTAGCTAAGAATCCTAAGATGGCGCCTAAAGTTTATGGTGTTCCGAGGGAGATCGATGAGATGGTTGCTAAGTTAAAGCTAAAGTCAATGAATATAGATATCGATGAATTAACTGAAGAGCAGAAGCAGTACCTCTCAAGCTGGGAGGTTGGAACAACCTAAACAATTTTCATGGTAAAGGTAGAATTAGATGCTGAATGGCTATTACATGCCTAAAGGGATGCGTCCCTCAAATCTAGAGGAGCGTAGACGCTTCTACAGCGAAGAATTTAATGTTAACGGAGTTCAGGAGTGGCTTAGAGGTTGGGGTGGAAAAATAGTTTTCGCAGTGATAATTGGCAGGCATACAAGAATTTATCCTCCGGAATATGAAGGTGACGCTTCAACTACGATACTGATAGACAAATATAGGGGTCTAGGAGATGTAAGAAGGTGGATTTTAAAGTTTCTACCGGAATCGGTTTATTATGATAGAAACGTCTACGATGATGACGAAAATATCGTAGGACAAGAAATGGCTTTTGATCTAGACCCGGAAAACCTAACATGCCCAATACATGGTTCCCTGGAAGATAAAATGAAGAGGCATCAGGGGCTAAGCTTTTGTGAAATAGAACTTGAAATGGTGAAGAATGAAACCATGAGGCTTCACGAAGAACTATCTAAGATGTTCTCAGACATTGGAATAGTCTACTCTGGAAGAGGATTCCATATACATGTTTTCGATAAGGATGTTTTCAGCTGGGGCAAAGAAAAACGAAGGGAGATTGCCGAAGAAATAAAAAGAAGAGGGTTCATGATAGACGAGTGGGTAACATCGGGCAGCATGAGGCTCATCAGGCTCCCCTATAGCCTTCACGGTATGGTTTCCAGAATCGTAACCCCATTAGATATAAGTCGGCTGGAGAAGTTTAATCCAATCGAAGACGAAGTGTGCATACCGCGTTTCCTGAAAGAGAGTTTAAAAGCTGGCTAAGCCTTCTTCTTCACCTTTCTTTTTTTCACTTCTTTAGCTTTCTTCTCTTTCTTCCCATAGTAGTAATACTTCTTTTTCTTCTCAGCCTCAGCCAAAAATATCCCTCCATCAATATTCTTGATGCGGAAACATAATATAAAGTTGCTGCATAAAATGTTTAATGTAAAATCCGTCTACAGTCGGATGGAGAAATATGAGATGAGCTGGAAGCTTAGTCTGCTAACCGATCTTGCTAAAGAGGTATTTTCCGCTATTCATCCGCTGCTTGGAACTGCAAGGTCAAGGGAAGTGCTTGGTTTAGGCTTTGGTGGGGATAAGACAAGGTTTATAGACGCCGTATCTGAGTCGGCGGCTCTACAATACCTTAAGAATAAAGGTTTTTCATGCATCTTCATCGGTGAAGAATGCGGTGTTAAAGAGATCGGCTTCTTCCCGAAATTTTATCTTATTCTTGATGGTGTTGATGGAACGACGAATGCAACAAGGGGAATAGGGTTCGCATCCGCTTCAATAGCTATGTCACCAACAAGCTGGTTAAGAGATATTGAAGCCGCGGTTGTAATAGATTTGTATAACGGAGGGATTTATTCTGCTGAAAAAGGGGAAGGCGCGAAATTTAATGGACAGCCGATAAAAACATCAAGCATTAAAACTCTTGAGGAGGCAGTTTTAAGCATAGATATCTCGAGAAGCCCGGGTTCAATTGAGAAAGTAGCGCCGCTGGTGAGTAAAGTCAGGGGCGTAAGGGCTCTAGGTTCAGCGTCCCTAGAAATATGCCATGTCGCATCGGGACTTTTAGATGCATATGTAGATATACGAGGAAAACTTAGGATGGTGGATTTTGCAGCCGGCATGTTAATAGTTAGAGAAGCCGGCGGAGTATTTCTTCAGCCGAATGGCGAAGATATACCCAATGCCCAATTAAACGAGCTTAAGGGCTTCTCGGTAGTAGCCTCTGCGAACAGAGATATTTTCGATAAAATACGCCTCCTAATTAGTCCAAATGCACCTAGCTAAGTGATATTTATGACACGCGAGAATCCCACGTTGCTGAAACCCGTAACCCCCTACGCTGCACTTATTCTAATTAGTGGCTCAGAAAAGTTTCTAGTTGTTTCAGATCTGCATCTAGGCTGGGAGGCATCGCTTGCAGAGGAAGGCATTCATATACCATCCCAAACCAGCAAACTTTTGAAAAAGATTGAGCGTGTAATCTCTCTTGAGAAGCCTGACTGCCTTATAGTGCTTGGAGATGTTAAGCATACGGTTGAAAAAATAGAGATTGAGGAATGGCGTGACGTGCCAATATTCTTCGAAAAACTCCGCGGTAA
>JAGTQL010000008.1 GCA_018396555.1 Candidatus Bathyarchaeota archaeon
TATTCCGCTGTTCACATATAACATGCCCCTGACGTACTGCGACATCTGCCGCAAAACATTCCTCGGAGACCATATAAAATGCCCATCATGCGGATCAGCGAACGCAATAACAAAATTCATCCGAGAATCAGCAAGATACAAACCGGCCAGGCAATAACCAAAATCCTTATTCGAAGGGAAACATAAATTATTCTTGGCTGGTGAGCTGGCGGATGGCCTTCGAGCGCCACGCTCTCGCGGGCGCTTGAGGAAACTCCGCCCACCGCACAGCCCGCAACGCCGCAAGGCGTGGGGCGAGAGCCCCGGCTCCGGAACAGAAACGAAACGTCCACCAAGCCGGTGACGTTGATGCGTGCTAAGTCGCTGAGTAGATTTGGTGGAAGCGTTGAAACGGCCGTCCTGCGGGGTGAAAGGGCAAATAGGCGCCTATGAATGCTGTGCGAGGCGCGGGTAGCCCGTTTAGCCGAATGCCGTCTAGAACAGAAGGCGGGTTACGGCCAGCACACCAGCCTGTTATCCCTATCCCTTCGTATGGGGTTTTGGGATTATGGCTTCATTTTTCGAGGCTATGTTCAGAACTAAGGACTGCCCTAAACATCAATTTCTTATATGCCTCAAAACACTCTGTGGCTTAATATTTATGTGTCCATTGGTATTGTCAGAAGATTTATACGCTTATATTGCTATATTGCTATTGCGAAGTTATCATGAAAGTTTTGGTGTCAGGCGGAGCAGGTTTCATAGGTCATAACACGGCCATCTTTCTGAAGCACTTAGGCTATGAAGTTTTGGTCTTCGACAATCTTGAGAGGGCAACAGCCCTCGCATTGAAAAAGCTTTCCAACCACGGCATACCCGTTTTGAAGGGCAGCATCTTAAACGTTAAGGCCTTTGACGCCGCTATAAAAGGCGTTGACGTTGTTGTGCATGCAGCCGCATACATCAACGTTGAAGAATCAGTGAAGAAGCCAGCATTATACTTCAAAAACAACATTTTAGGAACAGCCAATGTGGCTAAAGCCTGCCTCGACAGAAGCGTTGAGCTCCTAATCTACATAAGCTCGGCGGCCGTTTACGGCGAGCCGAAAACCCTGCCAATAAGCGAAAACTATCCGGCTGATCCAATTTCGCCTTACGGCTTAACGAAACTCATGGGTGAGAGAACCGTCGAATTCTACTCTAAGAAAGGCCTTAAGGCCGTCACGCTGAGGCTTTTCAACGTTTACGGTCCGGGACAAAGCAGCGCCTACGCGGGTGTAATAACCCGCTTCATCGAAAACATTTCCAAGGGACTGCCGCCCATAATCTACGGAGACGGCGAGCAAACAAGGGATTTCATCCATGTGGAAGACGTAGCTGAAGCCATAAGATTGGCGATGGAGAAAAATGCGGCAAACGAAACCTTCAACATAGCCTCAGGTAAACCCACAAAAATAAAGGCTCTTGCAAACCTAGCCATTGAACTCGCAGGTCTGAAACTTAAGCCAATATACGCTGAACCCAGAGTGGGCGACATAAAACACAGCCTTGCAGATATCGCAAAGGCGCAGCGGATTTTAGGCTTTAAACCGAAAACAAGCCTGGAAGAGGGCTTGAAAAATCTAATTCAAACCATGAAGAGAAAGACGGAGGAGACTTGACCGTTGCGGGCAACATAGATTCTCTTTCTACTTGCCAAAGTGTTACTTCAATATAAATATGCTTTTAACCCCTCTATATTTGCCGCCTCATAGACCCTTTTATCTTCTGTAAAGAAAGATGAAAAGAGATTAAGCCCATTCTAGTAGGCGGATTGGTGCGGGGAGCGGGATTTGAACCCGCGAACCCCTACGGGACAGGCTCCTGAAGCTTACGCGTTTATTACAGTGTTTTTCTCTGCGCCTTTGGCCTGGCTTGGCTATCCCCGCCCTTCACCTAATTTAAATTTTATGGAGGATGTTAGTTTTTTACTTTATGGTTCCAGCAATAAATGCTATTAGGCTAATCATCATCCATATTAGCGTTATTTTCTTAATTCTTTTAGCGTTTTCCCCCGTATGCTCCCTTATTAGGCTTAGTGATGACCATGTAAACCCTATATCCGCAAGGATCAGCGGCGGCAGAAACCACATGCTCATCAATCCCAAAATTGCCGGTATAGGGCTAAGGAGCACGGCTAAAATAAAGGATGCTGATGAGGCGTAGGCGGCCACCCTAGCGCCATGAGATATGGCTAGAGTTCTGATCCCCCTGATTTTATCCCCCTCCACATCAGCTATCCCCTTCGTTATCTCCCGTCCAGTATTAGCGAGAAAAGCTAAAGCAGCGAAGAATACTATGTTCAGATCAATCAGCTCCCTCATGACTAAACCGCCATAAATGAAAGGCACCGAGATGCATGTGCTAACAAGAAAGTTCCCAGGCAGCCCTGTGCGTTTCCCAACGGTAGAGTAGGCCGCCGAGATTATCCATGAGGCTATGGCGGTTAGAAGACAGGGGATACACGTGAAAGCCGCTGAGGCAAGCCCGATAAATGTTAAAGCAGCTGCGAAAAACAGGCTTTCCATAGGTTTTATCAGCCCGCTTGGAATGGGCCTATTTGGCTCATTAATGGCATCTATATCCCTGTCGTAATAATCATTTATTGCCATTGAAGCGCCAGTTAATGTAAAAGCCGTAATGAAGCCGAGCATAAGCCTACTGAGGGCGTCATTCACCACTGTAAGATCATGAGCCGATATGATGGCGCCAACTATTACAGCTAAGCCCATCATTGAGCAATTTATCGGCCGCATAAGCCTAATTAAGCCAGATACCTTCCTCATTTCCCAACAAACAAAAATGAACCATGTAGTTTATAAATTAGATGGGGAATAGGCTTAATGGCGGTATAGTAATGAATATTATTATATCGGCAAGCCCCTTCACAGAATTCAGAAGACAATGCGAAAAGCTGCTGCAAAAGACATTGGAGAAAACCCTCCCGGATCTAGCAGCGTATAAAGTAACCCTTGAGATACCGCCAAACCCGCAATTCGGTGAGCTTACATCACGTATATGCTTTGAAATTTCAAAGCATCTCTCTGAAACCCCAATAAGGCTAGCGAAGCAGATTGAAACTGAAGCAAATTTGGGGAAATCGGAGTTTCCAATGATTGAATCGGTTGAAGCTGCCGGACAGGGATATTTGAATTTCCACGTAAACTTCCCCGAGCTGTCATCTTTAACGGTGAAATCCGCAAAAACATTAGACGGCGAATATGGGCATGTTAAAACTGAAAGCCCGGAAAAAATAATAGTTGAGCATACAAGCGTTAACCCAGTTCACCCGATCCATGTTGGATCCGCAAGAAACTCCATACTCGGCGATTCGCTGGCACGTATACTGAGCGCTAGGGGGCATAAAGTCTTTAGGCATTATTATATCGACGATGTCGGCCGCCAATCATCCATAGTTGCATATGGATATAAAATGCTCGGCAGACCTAGGCCGTCAGCTAAGCCGGATCATTTCATCGGCGCCATATATGCGATTACAAACTGTCTGCTGGAAATCAGGAGGCTTAAGGCGCTGCTGAATAGGCAAACTGGCAGCCTCAACTATAATAATATGCAGAAGGCCAGAATGGATCTTGACGATTGGGTTGCCGTTGCAGTTGATCTCCAACAGAGGTTTCCCAACATATTTAATAGCTTGCTAGACGCAATGGAGAAAATTGAGGATCCCGAATCCGAAATCAACGCCCTTATGAGAAGATACGAGATGGGCAATAAGGAGGCTGTGGAGATTATCCGCGAGGTAACATCAATCTGCCTTGAAGGATTTAAGCAGACCCTTAAAAGGGCTAATATATTCTTTGACTCATGGGATTGGGAAAGCAGCTTCATATGGAGCAATGCGGTTGCGAAGTGCCTAAACTCGCTTAAAAGAACCCCCTATGTATTTCATAGAGGCGACGTGCTAGAGTTCGACGCTGAAGGGGTGGCAAGGGATCTTAAGCTGAAAAGCACATTTGGGCTTAAAGAAACATATGAGGTTCCATCGCTGACTCTGGGCAGATCCGATGGCACAACGCTATATACGACTAGGGATATAGCCTACAGCATCTGGAAATTCAGAAGGGCTGAGAAGGTTATAAATGTCATCGGTATGGAGCAGAAGCTAGCGCAATTACAGCTGAAGCTAGCTCTATGCGCTCTAGGATACGCTGAGGAAGCCAAGAGGCTCATACACTTCGGCTACAGCCTCGTCAATTTTCCAGGACAAAAAATATCGGGGAGAAGGGGGCGATACATAACCCTAGATGAAGTAATGGACGAAGCCGTTTTAAGGGCATATGAGGAAGTTAAGAAGCGCTCAGAAGATATGGCGGATGAAGAAAAGCGGAAGATTTCTGAGCAAGTAGGCATTGGCGCTGTAAAATACGCATTGATAGAGACGGATCCTCTGAAGCCCGTTATATTCACCTGGGACAGAGTTATAAACTTCGAGAGGAACAGTGGACCGTACATTCAATACTCGTATGCGAGAGCTTGCAGCATACTGAGGAGGGCATCCAGACATGTTGAGGACGCTGACTTCTCGCTGCTTAAGGAGCCTGTTGAACGTGAATTAATATTGATGGTTGCCCGCTTCCCAGAAGTATTCGTTGAAGCAGCCGACAATCTGAAACCAAATATTATAGCTGACTTCGCAAATGCGCTAGCGGATAAATTCAACACGTTTTACGCCGCTTTGCCAGTAGTTAAAGCGGAAACGCAGGAATTGAGCGATGCGAGGCTTCTACTTGTTAACGCTGTTAGAATAACATTACGCAACGCATTAGACCTAATAGGTATAGAAGCCCCGGAGAGAATGTAAAATCCTATAGAAAAATAAAGTCCTCAATAAGCGACAATAATGCTATTTAAGCGGCACATACATGCTGCTTCTGGTTGCGCCTATTCCTGGAGTTCCATGTCTCACAGGCTTATTTGTTATTGCGAATTCACCTAGGTAATGCCCTATCATTTCCGGCTTTATTTCAACTGGAACAAATTCTTTACCATTATGAACATGGATCGTTATGCCAACCATTTCAGGCAGTATCACCATGTCTCTGGCATGAGTCTTTATCGGCTCTCCATCATTACCCAACTCTCTCATCATGCGGATCTTCTCCAGGAGCTTTCTCTGCTCATAAGATAAGCCGTGCAGCAAGCTTCTTCGAGCACGTGCGCTAAGCAAGCGTATCACTTCATCCATCGACATGTTCTGCAGCTGTTCAAACGTATAGCCCCTATACCTAAACTCCCTAGGCATAGCATCACCAATCTATAAAAAAGAAAATTAATGAGTCTTTTAAACGTTGCTATGTTATGGAAGCGGGCTACCAGCGCATTCATGTCTATAAATTCAGCGAAATTTTTAAAAATTTTTTAGGAAGCTGAAGAAGGCGCTATTCTTCATCGTAGAACTCTTCAGGTCTAGGCGGCGATGGGCTCAATCCCTTTCTCTCGCGTATCTGCCTTATTACTTCCATCTGCATTGAGTCCGGCACCGGAGCCCATCTGCTAAACTGCGTTGCCCAGAAAGCTCTCCCCTGAGTTGAAGACCTTAATTCTTCGGCAAGCCCAAATGATTCTGCCACAGGCATTTCGGCTTTAACTATCATCATGTCCTCCTCGCTCACTAGGTCTAGAAGTTTGCCGCGCCTCTTCTGAACAGTGGCTATTACCTGACTCACAAATTCGCTTGGAACCTTACACTCAAAGCTAAGTATGGGCTCTAGCAGCTTAGGCTCGCAGAGCAGGAAGCAACCCCATATCGGCCGCCACGTCATGGGCATTATCTGAGCTGGACCTCTGTGAACCGGATCCTCATGGATCAATATATCCTCAAGGTTAACTTTAAGCCCATACGCTGGCTCCTTCGCTAAAACACATGAGTTAACAGCATCCCTAAAGCCGGACTTTACATGATCAATGATTTCTTCAACGAATTGCCTACCCTTGATTCTGTTCACGAGCATGTTTGTTCCCTCAATGGCTATAACGTTGCGGGCGTCATCCGCAGCCCAACCGAACTCATGCATAAGTATCCTCTGCCTTTCATCGCGCTTCTGCATCTCAGAAATCCTCCCCGACCTTATTGCCTCCACAACTTCCTCCGGAAGCCTCTCAATCGTCACCCACAACCTATTATGTTTATTAGGACTCTTACCCATAACTGAGGGACCTCTATAGTTTCGGCTGATAGTCTCACGGTAAATTACAATGGGCTTACTCATGTTAACCTTCAGTCCGGCTTCCTGCATCCTATACGCTGTAACCTCAAGGTGAAGTTCACCCATACCGCTTAGGAGATATTCGCCGGTTTCCTTATTTATTACAAAGTGCAAGTTCGGATCCTCAAGGGTTAATTTGTGCACAACCTTATCAAAAAGCGGCAGATCCTTAACATCCGCCGGCTCAACCGCAACTGTTACAACGGGATCAGAAACGTACTTCAAGCCCTCAAAAGGCGGAGCTTCAGCGCCATCATCCGTAAGAGTCTCGCCAACTTGCAGAGGCGGCAGCCCCGAGAGAGCCGCTATGTTGCCGGCCGGTATCTTATCGACAACAACCCTGTCGGCAGCCATGCTCATATAAACCTGCTGAATCGCTCCCTTCCGCCGGCTCGTTACAAGATGAACAATCTTCCCCCTCTCAACTGTTCCGCTGAAAACTCTTCCTATTGCGACGACGCCGCTATGTGGATCAACTTCAATCGAGGTTACGCACATTAGAAGTGGACCATTAGGATCTACTTTAGCCATACCTATGCCAACAGGGCTCTTCGGGTCTCCTGGCCAAATCTGCGTTTGCCTATAAGCCTGAGCCTCTATAGGGCTTGGCAAATGCTCACAGAACATGTTTAGAATTGGCTCATACAAAGGAACCCTCTTACTTAAATCCTCAACCTTCTCAGCGACTTCCTCAGGTTCACCGGTATACGCGTCAATTACATCCTTGAAGGTTATGCCCTTCTCCCTCATATATTGCAAAGTGAAGCCCCATTTATGGAGAGCCGAACCGAAGGCAACAGTTCCATTCTCAATCCTAACCTGCCAATCCTTCTTATGCTCCGGAGGCGCATACTTCTCAATTAAACTGTTTATTCTAATTATAATTTTTGCGAAGCGGCTCTGCATAGCTTCCGGAGTTAAACGCAGTTCCTTTATTAACCTATCAACCTTATTGATGAACAATATCGGCTTAACCCTTTCACGTAATGCCTGCATCAGCACTGTCTCCGTCTGAGTCATCGGGCCCTCGACAGCGTCTACAACGACTAATGCGCCGTCGACAGCTCTTAAGCTTCTAGTTACGGCCCCGCTGAAATCTATGTGTCCAGGAGTATCAATAAGGTTTATGAGATATTCCTTACCCTTATAGGCGTGAACAAGACTTATGTTAGATGGGAAAACGGTCATCTGCCTTTTCTGCTCAAGCTCCCATGAATCTAGGAAAAGCCTCTGCCCAGCAACCTCTTCGCTTATTATGCCGGCCGCAGCGAGTAGGCTGTCTGAAAGGGTTGTTTTTCCATGGTCTACGTGAGCAATTATGCTTGTGTTTCTTATTCGGTCCGAATCATCCATCAGCTTAAGTATTTCGCTAATCTGTTTATAGCGTCCCATACCTAAATCTTCCCCGCCTTAAGCAAGCAAACATTAACTATGCACATTAGGCTTCATCCTTCAATGAGGCTACATAAATTTGAAAAATGTTGCCTATTAACCTTTTTGTTGAGGGAGATGATGTGCTTCATCACTTAGATCTTGTATATGCCGAAACTTGTAACAATGAAGAGAGCATACATGAAAAGTAGGATCGCGCCCTCCCTCCAGCTTATCCTCTCATTGACCAGAAAATACCATAATATAAGGTTAGCCATTATTGAAAACATAACCAGGTTTGAGAATGAACTTATGTTAACTCTGAAAGGCCCGCAAAACAACGCCATTCCCAAAATTAACGTTATATTTACAAAGCCGCTTCCAATAACGTTACCCAACGCCAACTCTATATAACCCTTTTTTGTAGCATCAACACTAGTCGCAAGCTCCGGCAGGCTTGTACCAAACGCAACAATTGTTGCACCAATTACAACTTCCGGTACGCCCATCTGTAACGCAATATAAGAGGCCGATTCAACAATGAAGTAGGAGCTGCCAACCACCCCAGCAACTCCTAAAAGCGCTAACAAAGTATATTTGGTAGCAGCTTCCTTACTACCTGAACCGCTAGGCTTTTCACCTTTTCTATGCCTGAAGAGTTGTATGTTGTGAAATATGAAGAGAGCTATTAAAAATGCTCCCACCATCCTGCTAGCATATCCCACATAGATCAGGGCTAAGGGGACGAGCGAAGCGATGAAAAGCCCGAAATATAAGTCCCTTGCCTCCTCAACCTCCAACCCCTCAAATTGATATTTTGCACCATGATTTTTTAAGGCTAATATTAAGAGGCATATCCCCAGAATTAAGCAAACGTTAACTATGTTTGAGCCTAAAACGTTTCCAATAGCGACGCCGAGCATCTCAGGATCTACAGCCGAGAAGAATGAAACCGAAAGCTCAGGCAGAGATGTAGAAAAAGCTACCAGCAGAAAACCTATTGTTGTTTTTCCCAAACCAGTTACCTCAGCAACCTTGATGGTGCTGTCTATTGTTAAGTCACTTGACTTATCTAGGATTGCCAATGCAACTAGTAGGGTAAGCACGTTGCCCGGCAATCCTATCTCAAACATCGCATCCACCTCATCCTAGGAGCTAAGCCTAATATCATGCGCTTTAAATAATAAAGTTTTTGCACACATTTTTTAAATAAACCATAATCACGGTAATATAATTTATGAATTTGAGATTTCAGCCTTAAAACCGCTGAAGAAAAACGATAATGCTCTTTCATTATTAAATAATTAAAAAGTGTGAGAGGCTGAGATAAACATGCATCTGCAAACGATGAATGAAAGAAATAGGGAAGATGAGAGTTTTGGAATTTCAGCCATTACTATTGGTGCTGACATCCTTGAATTGATCGTTGTTCTTATAGTATAATTCTGGCGGAGCAACAATAACTTTTGTTCCAGCTGGAATCGGTGATGTTATCCATGCGTTTCCACCTATCACGGCGCCATCGCCTATAGTTGTTTCACCGCCAAGGATTGTTGCGCCAGAGTATATGACAACATTATTTCCAACGGTCGGATGTCTCTTAGAACCCTTAACTATCTTACCTCTTTCATCCTTAGGGAAACTTAATGCCCCAAGCGTCACACCCTGATAAATCTTCACATTATCTCCTATATCAGTTGTTTCGCCGACGACAACGCCGGTCCCATGATCTATAAAGAAGTTTCTCCCAATTTTTGCCCCTGGATGTATATCTATGCCAGTCTTTGAATGCGCGTACTCAGTCATTATTCTAGGTATTAATGGAACGCCCCTTACCCAAAGTTCATGCGCAATCCTATATGTTGCAATCGCCAAGACGCATGGGTAACTCAAGATGACCTCATCTGTGCTCTTCGCTGCAGGGTCACCATCATAGGCTGCTTGTATGTCGCCGTTTAATAAAGCCCTTATCTCCGGGATCTTCTCCAGAAACTCCTTTACAACCGCTCGGGCTCTCTTTCGGCAAGTTTCCTCGGAGCCCACCCTGAAGTTTCTGGATAAATATTTGAGGCTCTTTTCAACCTCATCGACAAGCCTAGAATATATTGAGCTCAAAATGCTGCCTAGGAAATATTTTATATTTGACTTATTGACGCCGATGCCTCCGAAATATCCTGGGAAAATTACTGCTAGAAGATCCTCCAGAACCTCTATGACAGCCTGCTTAGAAGGGAGGCCTTCGCCTTCAGAGCGGTTTATGCCTCCATACTCCTCATAGCTCTCAACTATTCTATCAATGAGATTCGGCAACCCATTTTCAAGCCAATTATCTTCTACGTACCTTTCGCCCTCCATCAGCATCTCAAGCATCCGCTTAGATGCCCATATGCGAGAATTCTTCTCAACCTTCTCGATGAATTCACCCTCTGGGCCTATCTCAGACTTAACCATCACTATCATCTCAGCAATCTGCAATCCTAAACTTTCCTATTTAAATAGGACTCATGGAAAAACTTATCGGTTTTCCTCAAAAAGGTGCGTGCTTAAATAACGCTCCCCAACATCTGGAAGAACAGTTACTATAAGTTTACCCTCATTATCCGGTCTCTTAGCAACCTCTAGGGCGGCAAGAACAGCTGCGCCTGAAGAAATCCCGACAAGCAATCCTTCCTTCCTAGCGAGCAAGCGCGCTGTTTCTACAGCATCCTCATCTCTAACCATCATAACCTCGTCTATTAAATCAAGCCTTAAAACATCCGGGATAAAACCAGCACCTATGCCCTGTATTCCATGCGGTCCAGGTTTTCCTCCGCTTAAGACTGGCGAATTATATGGTTCAACAGCTATGACCTTAATCTCAGGCTTTAGCGGCTTAATGTATTCGGCTACACCAGTTATTGTTCCTCCGGTTCCAACGCCAGCTACGAAAATGTCGATTTTTCCATCCGTATCCCGCCATATCTCCGGACCAGTTGTCTCCCTATGTATTTTTGGGTTTGCGTAATTTTTAAATTGATTTGGGATGAACGAGTTCGGGATTCTTGCAGCTAAATCCTCAGCCTTTTTAACGGCGCCCTTCATACCCTCCTCCGCAGGCGTTAAAATCACCTCGGCTCCGTAAGCTCTTAGAATTTTTCGTCGCTCGATGCTCATTGTTTCCGGCATAACTAGCATGAGCCTATAGCCCTTAACCGCCGCCACCATAGCTAAGCCTATACCGGTATTTCCACTAGTGGGCTCTATGAGCACAGTGTCCCTATTGATTAAACCCAGCCTCTCCGCCTCCTCAATCATGCTTAGAGCTATTCTATCCTTAACGCTGCCCCCTGGGTTTCTGGACTCTAATTTGGCGAGAATTGTACACTTCAATCCCCAAGTTAACCTGTTTAAGCGGATTAAAGGTGTATTCCCTATGATTTCAAGCACAGAACCGTATATTTTCGCCATGTGCTCCTCACCGGAATGCAATTCCCCTTAATGATAAAAAATTTAAGATTGATTAATCTTTTTATTAAAGACTCATCTGAGGAAGAAGGGAAGAAGAACGGCGGCGGAATCAAAAATATTGGAGAAAATTCAGAAACTTAAGAGAGAGAAGAAGGCAGTTATATTGGCGCATAACTATCAGCGCCCGGAGATTCAGGATATAGCGGATTTCCTCGGCGACAGCCTAGAACTATCTTTATGCGCAACGCAAACCGATGCTAAAATAATAGTTTTTTGCGGAGTGAACTTTATGGCTGAGACAGCAGCTATTCTAAACCCTGAAAAGAAGGTTCTAATCCCAGATAGGAATGCCCTGTGTCCAATGGCCTCAATGCTTCCGGCAGATCTTGTGAGATTATATAGGCGTAAATACCCAAGGGCAAAAATTGCTCTATACATAAATAGTTTAGCCGAAGCGAAGGCCTATTGCGATGCTGTATGCACATCGGCTAACGCGGCTGAAATAATAGATAGAGTGAATTCAGACGTGGTTCTTTTCGATCCTGACGTGAATCTTGCTAAATATGCAGAGAAGCATACGGGGAAGAAAATAGTGCCCATCCCACCGGTGGGCTTCTGCCCAGTGCATAAACTATTTAGTAGAGGGGAAGTTTTAAGGATAAAACGTATGCATCCGGATGCTGTGCTCATGGTTCATCCGGAGTGCAACCCGGATGTCTGCGAGGTTGCAAACTTCGTTGGTAGCACATCTAAAATGCTTAGGAAGACTTTAACTTCAAAAGTTAATAAGTTTATTATCGCTACTGAGGTAGGATATTTATACAGATTAGAGAAGAACAGGAAGGATGCTACATTCATGCCAGCATATAAAGATGCCGTATGTGTAAACATGAAACTTCACACCCTAGAAAAAGTTTATACATGTTTAAAAAACGAGAGATACCGAGTCACTTTACCGCCTAGAATATTAGATATGGCCAGAAAGCCCGTTGAATTTATGCTGAAGACAAGTTAAATCCGAAGAGGTCGCACCGAAAGAATTTTTATCCACCGCTTGCTTATTCTTTCATCTCCTCTCTTGATCTGAATTTTGGTTTAAATTTTAGACAGCTGTAATCGCCGGTTATACATGAAAGGCAAATTTGATTTTTCGGCAAACCTATCCCCTTACTAAGCCCATCCACATCGTTATATCCAACGAATGATGCACCTATATGTTCGGCAACCTTCTTATTGATTTCTTCAATGTTTGTTGAGGTTCCGCATACTTTATATGCTAAAAGCTCCTCCTGAGTTGGGAAGTCTATTCCCATATAGCAGGGATATATTATCGGCGGGAAAGTTAGGAGCAGGGAAACCTTCTTCGCGTTTCTAAGCTTGTTTCCAACTATTATTTTTGAGCTTGTCCCTCTGACCACGCTATCATCTATTAAAACTATCCTCTTTCCTTCAATAACATTTTTTATAGTAGAGATATTCGACACTATGGCCTCTCTTTTCTCCGGCTCAATAAAACTTCTCCAGCTGCCCTTACGCTTATAACGATCCTTTAGCAACCCCTCCTCAAACGGTATGCCGGATTTCTCAGAATAGCCGAGCGCAGCAGGCCTGGCTGAATCTGGCACGGGCACAACTATATCGGCTTCAATTGGGTATTTCTCAGCTAAAACGCGCCCAATATTTTTTCTGGAGCTGTAAACATTAATGCCCTCTATCTGCGAAGTAGGATGAGCGAAATAGGTATATTCAAATGGGCAATGCGCATGTCTTTCTTGATGAGCGAAGTAAAATGATTCTAAACCATCTTTATCTATCTTCATAATCTCACCAGGCTCCACATCTCTCAGCAATTTGGCGCCGATAGCCTCTAAGGCGCAGCTCTCGGAAGCTATTACGTATGATGAGGTCTCCGCATGCCAGCCTAGACATAATGGTCTGAACCCTCTCTCGTCCCTAGCGCCTATAAGGTCGCCCTTAGATGTAAGTAAAACTATGGAGAACGATCCATTCAAGTACGGGTTCAACTTTTCGAAGGCTTCTGCCAAGCTTTTGCCAGACTTCAATAATTTGTAAAGACCCATACCCATGAGCTCAGTGTCCGTCACGCCGTATGGTGAAGAAAAACCAAGATCTCTAATATTCTCGACAAGCCCCTCTCTTTCAAGCGTTCCGTTATGCGCTATTCTAAAACTATGATTCTCTGTAAGGCCGCCTACATCTATCGGTTGAGCATATCCTACTGCTGATTTAGCAGTTGTAGAGTACCGCACATGCCCTATTCCTACGCTGCCTTCAATCTTCGAAATCTCATCGTACTCTAACTCAGCTGATCGAGAAACTACGCCGTCCCTCTTAAATGTTGCATGCCCATGGACCCCTATACCCCAAGATTCCTGACCGCGATGTTGAAGAGCTTCTAAACCGCTGATAAGTAAGGGAACTATATTATGATCATTAAGGGAGAATATTCCTATTACGCCGCATTTTTCTCGCGGAGAGATAAGCGACATATTCTATCAGAAAAGAAAGGAGAGTGAAAATATATTAATTCTTTGTGGTTCAAATTGTAAAGAACTTGTTAAAATTGTGGTTATTTAACTAAATTTTGTCCTCAATGAACCTCTTCTTCCAGTTCTATATATGCATCTTCTTTGCTGGGTTGCATTCAGTCGAGAAAACAAGTATAGGTTGCTATCAAGAAAAACGATTAATTGATCAAAAATTCTTAGATTAATTATAAAACCTAATTCATAGTCTCACGTAATTAGGATTGTCAACTAAGATGGGCTTTCCATCCTTTTCAATAACTATCTTTGCGAAGCCGGTCTTCCTTATTGTATCATAGTCATGTCCAGCATCAGAAGGGTATATGGCTAAAAAGACTAGTTCTGAATTGCCCGTATTTATTGAGCGATGGGCAAACCCAGGCGGAATGTACACTAAAACATTAGGCTTTATTTCTAAGACTTTAGTTTCTCCACGTCTATCCTGCATTAGAATCTTACCTTCACCTCTCATTCCAATATATACTTCGCTTGTAAAATCTTTAGCGTGGAAGTGTCCTTTAGTGAAGTAGTATTCTTTTCCTATCTTTCCAGGATATATGATTGTGTAGCCTACATCTAGCTCGCCCTCAGCCCCTCTTGGTATCTCATATACTGTGTAGATTAATGGGTCCTCACCTTTCGACAGAATCTCCTCAACAGAACGTTTATTTGAAAAATATTCCCGCAGATTGCTCAAACGTCTCTCAACCTTAACCTTATAAGAAGATATTCCATCCGCTTCGCTTAGAATGAGGGAGTATGGTTCACCGGCCAACATTAAGCACCTCTGTCTTCCCGGAATAGAAGAGAGATTAATAGTGTCCACATTTTTAAGGTTTACGCCTATCAAATATTCGCCGATATTCAAGGATACTATCACAACCGTAAATAATAAAAGTATCAAGGCGGATTTCCTATTCTCATGAATAAAGTTGATTTTCAAATTTTTAAAAAATTTTATTTCTAAATCCGGCGACAGTTACATTGAGGATTTAAAGAAAATTCTGAGGCAGCCCAGTGTGTCTGGGAGAGGCGAAGGTGTAATGTTGAAATTTGGAGAATCATGGGGGCTAACCCGGTTGTTTATGGAGAAGCATACGGTTTCAACCCTAAAACGCTACTTATATATGGGCACTACGATGTTCAGCCTCCAGAACCCCTTGAAGAATGGAAAACACCCCCATTTGAAGCGGCGGAAGCAGAGCATGAAAGAATAGTGGCCAGAGGCGCATCCGACAGCAAGGGCAACGTTAAAGCCATTGAGTCTTATAAGGCGCTTAATTTCGATCTTCCACTAAATTTAAAAGTTATTTTCGAGGGAGAGGAAGAGATTGGAAGCCCAAACCTTCCGAAATATATTGAGACTTACAGAGGGAGACTTAAAGCCGACGCAGCGATTTATTTTGATGGCGGTCTAGACTATAAGGGCAGGCCGGGAATTTCCCTCGGCTTGAAGGGCATTCTTTATGTTGAGTTCAGATGCAAAACGGCAAAGACCGATGGGCATTCATCGCTTGCGCCACTAATAGAGAACCCGGCTTGGAAACTTATTAATGCGTTAAAATCACTTAAAAATGAAGGTGGGCGTATCCTAATCGAGGGGTGGTATGACGACGTTAAAGTTCCAACCGAAGAAGACATAAGTTTACTTGAGGAGATAAATGAAGAAGACCATAAAAGATCAATCGAGGAATTGAAGAGACACTTTGCGGTGGAAGATCTTCTGGGAAACGTCGAAGGTTTAGAAGCGATTAAGAAGCTCCTTTTTGAACCAACATGCAATATAGCTGGTTTATGTTCCGGATACACTGGCCCAAGTTCAAAAACAGTTTTGCCTTCAGAAGCATATGCTAAAATTGATTTTAGGCTTGTCTACGATCAGAATCCGGGTAAATTGTTTGAGAAACTGAAAGTGCATATGAAGATTAGGGGTTTCAGAGATATAGAAATTAAACTTTTAGGCAGCTTAGAACCATCTAAAACGCCTACGTCAGCGCCCATAGCTAAAGCCGTAAAAATGGCTGCTGAAAAAACCTACGGCGTTAAACCTCAAGCGGCACCAATGTCCTCCGGATCGGGCCCAGACTACGTATTCACTAAGAGGTTAGGCGTTCACTCAGTTTGGACCGGATGCGCGCCAATATTCTCTAATGCCCATGCGCCCAATGAATTTATAACGAAAAAGACATTCTTGGACGGAATAGTTTATGCGTCATTGATTATGGAGAATTCGCATCGATGTGAAAGCCCATTTTCAGCTGGAGAATTGCGGGTGAAAACGCGGTTCAATACACTAGGCGGTTCTTCAAGTACTTAATTATTTTATCTGCGTCCCTGCTGCTTATTTTGCCCATTTCATGAAGCCTATTCACTATGCTCGATATTGTTGAGAGGGCTTTGACTCTGTAGCCCATGGTCTCCAAATTTTCCTTTCCACCTTGCTCCCTGTCAACGACAACCATTATTGTATCTACTTCGCCGCCTAGCTCCTCAATGGGCTTTATTCCCTCAATCTTTGATCTTCCATCCGTGATTACATCATCAAAAAATATGAAACGTTCACCGTTTTTAATTTCGCCGCCAACTATTCGCCCGGTTAAACCATATTCTTTTGATTCCTTCCTCACGATTACGCAAGGAATCTTAATTTTGCTCGCTATATGCGGCAGTAGAAGCGCACCCTTCAGTTCAATCGAGGCTATCTTATCTATTCTTCTCTCAGAAATTATTTTTTGTATCTCTTCAGCTATGATGCCCGTAACTTGCTCGAATTCTTCCGGTGAGGATAGAAGCCAGGTTAAATCAATATAGTATGGGCTTGTGACGCCGGATTTTAATTTAAAATTGCCAAACTTTAATGCTCCAGACCTTATAAGCCCGCTCGCTATCTTGGTAAGCCTATCATTTTCATTATGCATTATATATCACCAATTTACTCTCCATTATCGATCTCATAATTTAATGTTCTTCCTTTTCCATCAATCACAATAATATTGCTTTCGGAATCGTATGGAAAAGCCGCTATAATCATTATTCTGCCGTAAAAATTATTTAAGTCCTCCACCGACGGTGCAAGTATACTGGATGGATGTGAATAAGCTGTGCCTACGATTGAAAGATCTATTGGAAGCATGTGCGCTGGGAAAAATGAAAAGGATTCGCCTCTGACACTTAATGGCGGAATCATAACCTCATTAACTTCTATCGCATCTTTATTTGCTTTACCCCTAAGCAGGAGCATTCCCTCTTTGGGATGACATGCCTTTGCAAACGCTTTCTATTACAGATCGCTTTATAAGAATCCGCCTTATGCCAATTGTCAAGCAGCATCCCCTATACACTTACCCTCGCTTTTCTCCTAAACTGGCCTTCATATATTGTGCGTACAGTTTCTATCGTGTCCGCCTCATCTGGCATTTTATCATCCCTTATTCTTGTTATCCTAGCGAAACGCAGCGCCATACCAGACTCATACTTTGGGCTTTCCTGTATCTCGTTATAGGCAACCTCAACAACGATTTTAGGCAAAACTATAACTCTATTCCCCTCCTCTCCAACGGCTATTTCTTTTAAGCGTTTAGTTAAGTCAGCTATTTCATCATCTGTTAAGCCCTTAAATGTCTTACCAACTATAGTGAAGCCCTTGCTGCCTTTAGCAGCTAAATAATAATCTGAAAGCCAATTATGTCTTCTGCCATACCCATATTCCGCAGCGACTATAACGAGGTCTAACGGCGGCAAAACATCCTTAATTTTAAACCAGTGCTTTCCCCGCGCGCCCGGAAAGTATGGGCTGCTAGGTCTCTTAGCCATTAAACCCTCATGCCCTTCATCAACAGCCCTTTTAAGGAAGGATTTCGCCTCTGAAAGATCGCTTGTCACAATTTGTTCGGTTAGCGGTATGTCTCCAACGATCTCCCTCAACTTTCTTCTTCTCTCATCATATGGAAGATTAATTAAGCTCTCACCGTCAATGTAGAGTGCATCGAAGAGATAGAGCTTAACCGGTACGCTTTTAGCAATTTTATCTATCTCATAAACCCTCTTAAAGCGGCGCATTAGATGCTGGAAAGGCATAGGTTTTCCATCCCCGCTGACGGCAATAACTTCGCCCTCAAGTATAGCCTCTCTTGCCCTAATCTCATTGCGGACAAGACTGGCAACTTCTGGAAGGCTCTTTGTGACATCTGTAAGTCTTCGGCTGAAAATTCTCACGTCTCCCCTTGACATGTGGATCTGTATTCTCGCTCCATCAAGTTTATACTCCAACGCTGTTTTTCCACCATGCTCTTTGAAAACCTCCTCAAAGCCTTTAGCCATCTGGGCAAGCATTGGTTTAATAGGTCTAAAAATTTTGAAGCCTAAGTTTAATATTCCAACCCCACCATGCTTCTTACATAAATATGCTACCTCCGCTATGTCGCCAGTTAACATTGAGGCTCTCTGAACATCCTTAAGCGAGATTGAGAATGCTTCTGAAACAGCTGCCTCCATAAGGCCTTCCTGAAAGCCGGTTCTCATTTCGCCAATCAGTATCTTAACAAGGTACTTAACTTCTAAGGGCGTTGCGCGGCTGAGCAGCGATTCTATAAGTCTCTCTTTCCGCTCCCTAGACCCTTGACCCTTAGACTCTGCGATATGCTCAAATATTCTTCTAACCTCAAGAATTGTAAGCGGCCTTTCAAGGAGTGCGGATTGCCTATGAGCAACACTATTCTTGAAAAGCGTCTGGGCAGTTTCTCCTACATCCCCAGTTTCTCTAAAAACCGCATGGAAGCTTCTCCATTCAGCCCTCGTGAGGTGTCTAATTACATTATTTAGCGTGGTCCAACTAACATCCAAGGTTCTTTGATCATACTTCGGGAAAGCTCTTCCTAAAATCATTGATATAGCCGGCTCAACTTCATCTTCGCTTAAACCTTTAAGAAACTCAGCGACAACTTCAACCATTAGATTACGTCTAGTTATCTTTTCAAGGCTTTCACAGAGGTCTACAAGTAATCTAAAATCCACACTACGCCCTCTCATTAGGCGCTTATCGCATAGTTATTTTTAGGGCTAGAGATTTTGATTTAAGACCAGACTTTGTCGATTTCTTCCTGCAACTCTTTCTTCCGTTTTTCATATTCCTCTATCGTTACTTCACCAATCTTGTATCTGGCATATAAGGTATCAAGCTGTTCCTTCATCAGTCTTTCCTTTTCCTTCCTATCTATTATCAGCGAATCTAGGAGGGCTATTGTTTCCTCAACATCAACTTTAACGCTGTCTAACACGATGTTTGAGACTTTCCCTTCCTCAACAAGTTTCTTTATGGTCTCATACGCTGACCGCATTTGATTTTCCATTTTCCTTATCTCGCTTGGAGTTTTATCGCTGAGCATCTTTTCCAGCCGCTCTAAATTAACCCTAGCACTTCTCAATATGTTCTCCAGTTCCCTCTGCTCAACCTTCAGCCTCTCAGACCTCTGTGAAAATGTGTTTAAGTCAATCTCGCCAATCTTATAGCGTACATTCAGCTCTTCAATGTTTAAGGCAACCTCATTAAGCCGTCTATCAATTTCCTCAATTCTCCTCCTTAAATCCTCAAGCCTGCGAACCCTAGTGTTTAAAAGTTCGCTTAACTTACCGCAGTATTCATTATAGAGTTTCAGAAAAATCCCCTCAGAAACCTCGCCGGACTGAAAGAGATTAAAGAGCGAAACCTTCCTTGTGTAAAGCGTTGAGATATTAGACATTAGACTTGATATTTCCCCCTCAAGACCAGCTGGCGCCGCAGGGCTTGGCTGAACCGGCGTAGGGGGCGGAACAAGCGGCGGGGTAGGCGGCGGAACCTCCGCAGGTTGGGGTCTCTCAAAACGTGGGGGTTGAGTAATGGATGGCAACTGTGCACCGCAGTATATGCAATACCTCATCGCCGGGACTCTTCTGCCGCAATTTGGGCATCTAACACGGGCTTCATCTAGGCTGGACAAGGCTGTGTCTCCTATATATTCTTGATTTACTCGCATTTAATAAACTTTGATAATTGGCTTTAATAAAAAGTTAATTAATATGTGGAAATATCTTATTGTAGGGCGGAAATGTCGAGAGAGGATTACATATCGCTTAGAAAGGTTCTAAAGGATTACCTTAATGAGCAGGGGATAACCATAAATGATTTGCTCAGCGTTATGGATGAGAATAAGGAGGGCATAATGGAGGCTCTAAGTAAAAGAGTTTACTTAACAAGCGAACAAAGTAAAATTCTTGAGCGTAATCTTTCAAGCAGAAATCTGAACCTTCTTCTGTTCGTTATACAAGCCTTCTATATTCTTAATCCCTCTGGGCTCTACAAGGGCTTAACAATTGAGCCTGTTAGGGAAGATATTATGAGAGGCGATAAGGTTACTTTTGAGGGATGCAGAAGCATATTGAAGGCTTTAGGAATATCCGTTAGCAACATAGATGCCTAAGTCAATAATGAATCTCCACAATATCCCCATCCATCAATGCATGTCCTGAACCAACCTTCTCACCGGGATATTTAGCGCTTGGACCCCATATGCGAGCATATTTGAAACCCTTATACATTTCGCTATGTAGCTTTTTAGCCACATCAAGGACGCTGGCTCTGCTCTTAACTACAAGAGGTTTCTCCGAAGTTTTCTTAGATGATGGTTCTTTGGTGTAAACCCTAATCACTTCAAGCATTCGAAATATATTCTCACCCAGCTTCTCCAAGCCGGCATTATTTAAGCATGAAACTGCCATCAGAGGCAAATTTCTTCCCCTAAGAGCGCCCTTCAAGATCTTAAAGTTTATTTCGGCGCTCGGCGAATCCGATTTGTTGGCAACTATAATCGTTGGCTTATAAACATTGCTTGAAAAAAGCGAATCTTCAATATCGTCCAACTTAACCTTGCCGCTTATTTTAACTAAAGCCGACGTAATTCGATAACTATTAAGCAGCCTCTTAATTTCTTCATAGGTACAGTCAACCAGGGTTCCACCTCCTATGATTTGAATGCCCACGCCGTAAGCCCGCCTACTGACTTCAACTTCACCCTCAGGTTTCTCGATAAGTATGCCGGTTTTCTCGAGCTCCGAGGATATCATAGCGAATTGTTCAAGGGCATTTTCAGACAAATCGACCATGATGATTAAACCATCGGCGTTTCGCGCCAAACTTAATACTTGTGTGCCTTCCATCCGACCCTCTGAAGCTCCCTCCACTATTGCTGGGGCCTCAATCAGCTGGAACTGTACATCCTCATATTGTAGAATACCGGGCGTTGGCTTCTGCGTAGTGAAAGGCAGCGGGCTTATCTCCGGGCTAGCATTAGTTACAGACGCCAGCAGGCTGCTTTTGCCAACGTTAGGCGGACCGATGATTACTATTTGTCCCGCCCCCTCTTTAGGTATTGCAAACCCCGCTCTACTGCCCTTTCTCCGGGCTTTAGACTTCTCAAGTTCCCGCTCGAGCTCAGCAATTCTACGCTTAACATTTGCTAGGAGCTTGCTGGTTCCCTTATGTTTGGGGACGAGCGATATGAATTCTCGCATCAGCCTTATCTTTTCAGGCGTTGAACGGCAGGCTACAACCTCAGCCCATTTGACTTTGGCTTCTGCCGGAAGATTTGTAACCATCTTTCCTCTAACTGATTATATGTTAAGATCCTTTTTGTGTTTTCTCTATTCTCACGCCATTTCCTATCCTTGAAACCCAGCCGTTTTTAGCGCCGGATGATAAGCATACGTCAACAACCTTTTTACCCACATTTTCATCCTTAATTAGCGCGATTATGCTCCCTCCCATACCTGCACCGGATATTTTGGCACCGTAAGCTCCGGCTTCCAGAGCCGCCTCACATACACGCTCAATCTCCGGCAGGCTTACATCATAGAGATCTCTGAGCAATGCATGCTGAGCATTCATTATCTCACCTAAAAGCCTATAATTGAATTCGTTCACGGAACCTTTCTGCACCCTCTTCCACGCGTCCTCGCCTAAATTTAACATGATCTCTTTTTCATTAGCTTTCTCAAACCTAAGTATTTTAAGCGCTATCTCTGTTAATCTGTGCATTTTCAACGTGAATAAAATTCTTTTGCGTGATGTTTCGCTTATAATTGACAAGTGATCTTCAATCTCATCTTCAGTTACATCTTCCCACGCAGGCTCATTGAATCTCCATCCTAATTTGGTCTTTAAGCTCTGCGGAACAGCCGCGCTTCTCATTAAGGCTTCTAGGCCTAGGTTTATATCCATCTGTCTTCTTGGATGAATGTCTCCGGTTGAATGCCTAATTCCGGAGTCCAATATGGCGAATGTCAGATTTTTAAATGGAAGCTCCTCAACGTTGTAGGGCGGCCTACATTCCAATTTTATTATGCCGCCGAATGCGACGCCGTACTGGTCAAGCCTCCCGCAGGGTATACCTGCCTCCATATTCTCAGCTGCAAACGATATTTCAGCAATATCTTTCCTACTTAGCCCTAAATTGAAGACGTGATTTAAGAGATCAGTAAACGCTACTTCAAGCGCTGCGCTGCTGGCTAATCCTGAACCTATGGGTATATCGCTTTTAACTGTAACGTTCATGCCTCTGAGCCTTTCAGCTAGGTTCCTCTTAACCAGCACGTTCACAACGCCCCGTAAATAATCGCCAAAGAACTTTCCACCATGCATCTTGTTAATGCCTACTTCGAATGAATCTACGCAGGGTTCACCATATTTCTCAAGATCAAGGGACTTGATGGTGAAAACCTTATTTCCAGAAAGGCTTGCTGAAACATACAGTCTTAAGTTGATCGCCACTGGAACAACCGGCAGTCCTTTATAGTCTTGGTGCGTATTTAGAAAGTCAGCTCTTCCAGGTGAAGAAACAATAAACTGTGCGTCCATAAGCATTCTCACCTAATACGATATTATGTTTCCGGGCTTTCTCTTAATTCTTTGGCTTTGATCTCAGGAGTATAGTCAAATGTTACCGTTCCAGCCCCTGTTTCAACGCTTGCAAAATATTTTATCTTACTTTTCTCTCTGTATGGCGGGTAGAATTCTACATGGAAATGATAGTATGGGTATGGCTTATTATCCGTTGGCCTCTGATGTAGAACCATCATGTATGGAAAACTCATATTGAATAGGTTGTCGAATTTCCTCAGAATCTGCTTCAGTATTGAGGCGAAAGAATTCTTCTCATTACTGGTCAAATCTATTAACGCGCCGAGATGCCTCTTTGGGTATATATGAACCCCATATGGCCAGCGTGCAAAAAATGGCAGAAAACATACAAAATCTTCATTTTCACATATTACCCGCACAGCATCATCCCTCTCTTTCTCAATTATCTCGCAAAATAGGCATTGGCCATTCCTTCGCCAGTAGCGTTTACTTGATTCCAGCTCACGCTTTATAAGCGGCGGTATGAATGGAAAAGCGTATATTTGACCATGGGGATGATCCAATGTGACCCCAATTATTCTGCCTTTATTCTCAAATATAAAAACATATTTCACATATTCCTTTTTACCTAAATCCTCGAAGCGATCTGCCCAAAGATCGATTATAGCTCTAATATTCTCAATGCTTAAATCGGCTAACGTAGCATCATGCTTAGGCGTGTAGATTACAACCTCGCAGACACCCTTTGAGGGTCTATGGCGATACAATTTATCAGACTTGACGTTGGGCAGCGGCGGATCAGCACGTAAAGATGGAAATCTATTCGGTATGCTCAGGACAGTCCATCCTGATGCTGGCACTTCCTCCGAGCCAGGGCAGAATGGGCAGAAGCCCTCGGGAAGCAGAGGGCGCCTTCCTCGTTCACCCGACACGATTATCCATTCGCGAAGTATGGGATCCCATCTAAGCTCCATGAGTCCACGCGCTCCAGGCACTATAGAAAGGAGAGGAGAAAAGGGTTAAATTTGCTTTTTGGTATTTGCTTAGAAAGAGGGAAAAACGTGATAATTCTGAAAGAATATGTTACCTTTCTAAAAACAAAAAATAGAGGGAGTTTGAAGATTCAATATCTTCCGTGTTTTTCTACGGCTTTTATAATCGCCCTCATGTTTTCTATAGGGGTTTCACCCGGTATTTCAGCTACACCGGGGGCTAGTATGAAGCCGCCGCCAGACATAACATCTTTCAGTAGATCCCTTACGTATTCCTCTATTTTTTCAGGCGTGCCGCTGACCATTAATGGTATTGGAAGACCGCCCATTACGCAGCTGTGTCCCCCAAGTACTTTCTTGGCTTTACGGATATCTGTCTTCTCAAAATACGCAATTCCCCATCCCTTAGGCAGCTCTAGTATAGTTTCTAGGTGAGCATCATGATAGCCCTCGAAGAAAACAAATGATTTTATGCCATTATCGTATAGCTCAACAATGATCCTTTTCAAATAAGGCCAATAGAATTCATTGTAGAGTTTAGGCGCCAGATACTCGTTTAGATGTAAGGGTATAAATGCCAGATTCGCTCCAGCGGGCTTAAGAGCCAATGCCACATTCAAGATTGGTTTAACCAAGGCTTCGCATGCGGACTTAACCTTATCCGGAACCCTACGGACATCAATAAGTGCACCAGTGGGCTTCCTGAGGAAATCCCCTATGAAGTCTAGAGGACAATATGCGAATGTTATTGGTAACGAGGGATAGCCCACCTTAGCTAAATCAGCGCCTAAGGCTCCAAGAAAACTGCCAAACTTAAGAGACTCCATTCCTAATCTCACTAACACCGCCATTGCTTGCTGCGACCCCGGCGCCTCCAGGGTTCCGCAAGTCCTAGGTAGAACAGTTTTTATAATAAATTCCACAGGATCCTCAATAAGCTCATCATATTCGCTGAGGCTCACGAATTCCCCGCCGATAAATTGGAATGGAATATTGTGCGGCAACTCCCTACCAGGCCACCTAGTATATTTGTCATGGAGAATGTCATGCATGGGCCCAGTTAGGAAGCGTACCAGAGGAGCTATGTCGGGGTGATTAGAGAAGGCGACGCTGAAGATGAATCCTTCCGCTCCAGGCGCAAGCACAAGCATATCATGGAGGAAGTCTGAGGCGAATTTCACAGCGGATTCCCTAGTCTTATCATAGTTAAATAGGAAATCATCCACAGTTATGCCGGAGTATTTAGCCATGAACTCGCCGAAGCATGAGGCGAACGATAATGGGACCCTATCGGGCTCCTTTAATTCCATTACTCTTGATAAACGCTCGGATTTCTCTCTCATTAATTCTTCAGGCATTTTGCTCATTCGAAGCACCTCAATATGTCATAACGCTTACTAATTCCCTACACTTCCTTACACCGATAGTTGCTTGATCCGCCCATTCATCTGCTTCAACATACTGTTTCGCATTCTCATCCACCCTCCCCCCCGCCAATTATTACTTTAATCTTATCTCTTAATCCGGCTGATTTCAGCCCTCAACGGTTTTCTTCATAGATTCTATCGCCAGTGTTAGCAGCCCGCTCATCCCCACAATATTTGGCTTGTGTTCCATTACTGCCTTGACAAATCTTTCCGGCGGAACATCTACGCCCAAATCTATTACTTCAAATCCCGCCGCTTGGCTGAACGCTTTGAAAATATTTTTTCCAATATCATGAATATCTCCTTGAACCGTGCCCAGTACTATTGTTCCAATAGGCTTAACTTCCCTTGTAACCTTCGGTAGAGCGGCCTCCATAACTCTATTAAATATCTCGCCTGCATAAACGAGTTCCGATAGGAAGTATTCGCCTCTTTCAAATCTCTCGCCAATTACTGTAGTTGCCCTCCTACAAGCTTCAAGAACATCGGTAGGATCCCCGCCCTCTTTAAGAAGCCCTTCAACAAGATTTAGAACTTTATCCTCCTCAAGGTTAACGAAGGCATCAACTAGCTCATCTAACGGAGATGAGTCCATAAAACATTGCCTCCAAAAGCATTTTTAATATTTACTGGAGGTGTTATAAACTTTTCTGACGGATCCTTTTTAGGAAACCCTTTTAAAGATTTTCATGATATCTTTATTTCTGGCGACTTAAAATGGAAGTGTTTGAGGCGATAAGAACTAGAAGAAGTATAAGAAACTATGAGCAGAAGCCCGTTGAAGAGGGGAAGGTTCGAAAGGTTCTTGAAGCCGCGAGGCTTGCGCCATCCGCTGGCAATAGACAGCCATGGCGCTTCATTGTTATTACGGATCCGAAAGTAAAGGAGAAACTTAGGGAGGCGAAGGAAAAACGTATGCCGCCTCACATCAGGCCTCCTAGCCGCGGAGGCCCGCTTTCAGCACCGGTCATAATAGTTGGTTGTGCAGTACCTAGCGATAGCTTCCCAGGAACGGACTTTTGGAAGATCGATGTTGCCATAGCCTTACAAAATCTTGTTCTTGCAGCTTGGGAGGAGGAGCTCGGAACATGCTGGATCGGCGTCTTCCATGAGGAAGAGGAAGTCAAGGGGATTTTGGGCATACCAAAAGAGGCACATGTAGTTGCAATGATAGCTTTAGGTTATCCAGCTGAGAGGAAGGGACCAGTAACCGACCGGAAACCGCTTGAGGAGATAGTTCGTTATAATCATTGGTAGATAACTACTCATCGTCCGCTTAATTTTTTATGATGCATTCATGTAACTAACACATGTTTTTCTCCAATGGAAACTTACGGGTACTGAAATATATCGGCATATTATGATAGAATAAGATGTGCCGATGAGAATAGGATATATAAATTTAGGAATTGTCTCATTATCTATGGGTGTCTCCCGATGGAAACATGTAGCTGCCGCGA
Source organism: Candidatus Bathyarchaeota archaeon (assembly GCA_018396555.1). GTDB lineage: Archaea > Thermoproteota > Bathyarchaeia > Bathyarchaeales > DTEX01 > DTEX01. The sequence goes on from JAGTQL010000008.1 coordinate 26,379, forward strand.
TAGTAATCAATTTATGCCTCGGAGCCGTGTATGCCTTCAGCATAATTATTTCGCCGTTTGAAGGGGAATTTGGCTGGAGAAGAACTGAAACAACCATAGCTTTCACGATAGCATTGTTAACATTCGCTTTATCCATGATTCCAGCTGGAAAACTTCAAGACAAAAAGGGCCGCGGATAACTGTAGGTATAGGCGGTTTTCTACTTGGCTTAGGAATGATCCTTTCAAGCTGCATGAACTCTTTATCGTGGCTGTATATGAACTACGGCTTGCTTGTAGGGCTTGGCATAGGCTTCGCATATGGAGCCCCAATAGCGGCATGCAACAAGTGGTTTCCGGACAAAAAGGGCTTAGTTACCGGGCTTGTTGTTTTTGGCTCCAATGCCTTAGGCAGAATCTTTTGGGGTTTACTTGGAGATAAGATTGGAAGAGCGAAAGCCCTAACAATAGATTTTCTAGCATGCTTAATTGCGCTATTAATAATTTCAGGGTTATTCTTCATTCAGCCGCTTTTTATAATAAGCATATAGGCTTGTGTTTCGGAGGATTTCTAGCCATATATCCAGCTATAACATCAGATTATTATGGAAGCAAAAATCTGGGAGTAAACTATGGGATCATGTTAAAAGCGGAAAAAGAAAAACCTGAAAATCATCCCTTTTTATTGCTTACAATAAGAGGGAAAAGAAGATGAAAGCTGCCAAATAACTTAAGTGAGCCGCTACGATTAAATACTTCCACTTTAAGGTTTATGATGGGGAAGAACTTTGAACAGAACATATCTGAAAGTGTTCTTTCAGCCAAGTCTCGAAAATTCTACCTTCGTCACCGGATTGCCATCCATAGGGAACGTTGGCGTTACAGCAGTAAATTTATTAACCGAGCACTCTCAAGCCAAACTAATCGCTGAGCTGTATTCGCCGACCCTACCTGATTACACAATTGTAGATGAAGATGGATTATGCAATTTGCTAAGATATCGGATTTTAATATCAACGCTGGAAACTAACCTAGTGATGCTTATTGGTGATACGCAGCCTCCTGTTGAGGATTTACCGGCCTATTATGAGGTATGCGGAGACATATTAGACTTTGCGGATAAACTTAACTGCAATTTCATCATAACGTTGGATGGTTTCCCAGCTATACATGCCCAGAGGGAGATATATGTTGCAGGGACCTCGAGCAAAATTGTTTCAGAATTCATCTCATTAGGCGTGAAACTATATTCCGGTGGAAGGATTATAGGATTATCTGGGCTTCTCCTAGGGCTGGCGAAATTACGTGGTATAGACGGCATATGCCTCCTAAGTCCAATCACGGATTTAATATCCGATCAGGAGGCAGCATTTAACATGTATAAGTTTTTGAGGAAAACTTTGAAGTTTACATCTGAAAATATGATTTAAAATAAACTTTTCAGCCAAGTTATGCGTTCTTATGCACTTCTGTCTCTCTAATTTTCTGTATCTTCTCCCTAATTATTTTGTTTGCTATGTTCGGATCGGCTTTACCCTTTGTAAGCCTCATTAATTGACCTATAAGGTAATGTATTGCCTTGTCATCTACAAGTGCATCCCTAACGGCCTTTTGATTCTCAGTAAAAACTTTATTCGCCAGCTCATTAAGCATATCTTCATCCATTATTTTGATAAGCCCTTTCTCCATAACTATTTCCCTTGGATCCTTTCCGGAGACGATTATTTCTGGAAGTATCTTTTTAGCGATCTTACCGCTTATTACGCCCTCTTCGATTAGGCGTATCATGTCCACAAGTTTCTGCGGAGTTATTTTTGACTCATAAAGTTCAATGTTGTTTTCATAGAGGTAGCGGAGCAGATCGCTCATCATCCAATTGCTTATCTCCTTAGGTTTATCATAGAGTTTCACGCATTCCTCAAAGAAATCCGCTAAAGATTTGGAGCTCACCAGAACTTCAGCATCATATTTTGGCAGCCCATACATCTTCATGAATCGTTCAATTCTCTCTTCAGGAAGCTCCGGCATCTCAGCTTTCACTTCTTCAATAAAGCTCTTGCTGATTAAGATGGGTGCGAGATCCATTTCTGGAAAGTACCGGTAGTCTTGCTCCTCCTCTTTAGTTCTAAGTGAAACGGTAATTCTCCGAATTTCATCCCAATGCCTAGTCTCACGTTTGACAGTGATCCCCTTTTCAACGAGCCCCCTCTGTCTAATAATTTCAAAGCTTAATGCTCTCTCAACTTCCTTAAAGGAAGTTATATTTTTAATCTCAACCCTTGTTCCGCCAGCCAATGATATATTGGCATCGCAGCGCATTGAACCTTCCAAGCTCCCATCAAATATCCCCAAATGTTCAAGTATGTTCCTAAGCTTCTGAAGAAATATTCTGGCCTCCCTAGGGGATTTCAGATCCGGCTCGGTAACGATTTCCAGAAGAGCTACTCCGGAACGATTGTAATCAACAAGCGTATATGGGGATTGGTCGATTGGTCCCACATGCACAAGCCTTCCGGGATCCTCCTCAAGATGAACCCTACTTATCCGAATCTTTTTCCGGTAACCCTGATCCTCAATATATAAATATCCATTAACGGCTAATGGAGCCCCGCCAGCCCTATCATACTGGGTTATCTGAAAGTTTTTCGGCAAATCAGGATAATAGTAGTTTTTCCTGAAGAATATCATTTCCTCTGAAATCTGACAGTTCAGCGCAAGCGCCGCCATAATTGCATATTTAACAGCTTTCTTATTCAACACGGGAAGCGAGCCTGGAAGCCCTAAGCAAACTGGACATACAAGCGTGTTAGGATCCTTTCCTCTATAGTCCGAGGGGCAATTGCAGAAAAGCTTAGTTTTTAAGCTTGTTAATTGCGTATGAACCTCAAGCCCTATTTTAACGCTTTCTTCAATGCTCTCCATGCTAGGATACCGCTACAACAATAAATCTAAATATTTCAGTAATAAGCAAATATATAAAACCATTTCTCATTCTCTATTTTCAGGTTGGGAAAGAATCATAGAGCACATTTATGGTGATGCCTAAAATGTCCATCAAAGTGAATACTGAATTTTTAGCTAAGAATTCTGAGAAGGCTGCTAAAAGAGGAGATCTGATAATTATCATAGATGCTTTGAGATGCTGCTCAAGCATTGTAACGGCCCTGGCAAACGGGGCTGAGGCGATAATACCGGTGAAAACTTTGAGGGAAGCCTATAGAATTCACGCTAGAAACCCAGGATATCTCCTAGCGGGTGAAAGGGGTGGACTGAAACCTCGAGGTTTCGATCTTGGAAATTCACCCCTTGAATATGCTGGCGAAAGGGTTCATGGGAAGATAATATTGCTAACCACTACGAGCGGAACAACAGCCATAACGCTCTCAAGAAATTCCAAATGGGTTCTCATCGGCTCATTTCTAAATGCAAGAGATGTCGCTGAAAAAGCATTCGCAATCTCCAAATCTGAAAACTTAGATATATCGATTGTCCAGTCAGGCACTAATGGAAAATTCTCCCTAGAAGATTTCATTTGCGCTGGAGCAATAATTGCAAGGCTGCCTCAAAATGCCATTGTATTATCAGACGCAGCCCTAGCATCCTTATTGGCGTTTAAACGTGTAGAAAATGATCTATATGCCGCCGTTGCAAAAAGTGAGCATTCGAGAAAACTTATAGAACTAGGTTTCATGAAGGACATAAAATTCTCATGTCAGATGGATCTATTTAAAGTGACACCAGTTTATAAGAGGGGAAAAATCATAAAATGGGGGTCGCTTGATTTAGGATGTTAAAGTTGTTTTGCCTTCAAGCTTTAATGTTCCATTCTCCTCAAATTGGGCGAAAGATTTCAAGGCGCCTCTTTAAGCCGCCTTCCAGCTATAAGACGTGAAATGTTCTATCAGGCAATCCAAAAAATAATAATGATGGGTATTTTTAAGTTGTTTGTTAAATCTTTGATATGTATGCCTCAGTATTTCCCTCCCTCGTTATCAATTTAAGTTTACAATCAGTTGTTAACACATGTATTTTGCCATTTTCCTCCCTTGTTTGAACTTCAGAGGATATCACTGGCATCGTTTGAACGCTTATTGTCGTCACGTTTGGGCTTTTCCACATTATCTCGTAGCCGCCTGGTTTCCTCGTTATCGTAAAGCCTCCGAAGATCTCGTACTCATATATGTTTTCGCTAGGCTTCGACTCCTTCTTTTTACCGAACAACCTCATTCTGCATCACTTTAAGGGAAATATTAGAAGTTACTGGAAATAATTAAATCTATTGTTTTTGTTTAAGCGGTTAAATAATGTATGAATGCTCAATCCTCTCGAAATCCTTAACAATCTCCAACCTGCTATAATCCAGGTTTTCTTCAAAAGGCTTTGTTGGAGCACTTATTAGTGGCGGTTCCATAGCCATTCTGACCGCTGGATGTCCCTCTCCGAAGGCGTTTAGGCTTATCTCATAAACAAGTCTTCTAACTTCCTTCTCATCTAAAAAGCCTAATGTGTGAATGTACTCATGGAGCAGAAGCGAGAAAATTAGCGAGTTAAACTCTGTCTTAGACATTAGTGACTTGGACATGATGTTTAGAAGCCATCTGTTTAAGACTATGCCGTTTGAACCTATCTGATGATATGCGCCTATGTGCGGAGGCAGATCCTCGAGATATAAGAGTAAGCCAACCCTACGTAAACCTAGAACCTCCTTAACAACCTTCTTTACAACCTCGAAAATTTCCCCATAGCTTTTACAATTTTCAAGTCTCTCTCGGAAGTACGATTTATCCACATTTATTCCCATAAATGTTTATTATAACCTCGTTATATAATCTTTTCCCAAAACCCTAAAATACCTAAAGATATCAAAATTCTAGATTTGACTTGTTCTCATTCTTAGGAGGACCCAGCGTAAAGGTTGGATACATTCAGTTTAAACCCATATTCGGGAGCAAAGATAAAAATTTGAGGAGAATTCTCGAGTTTTTAAATAAGGGCGCTGATATGGAAGCTGATCTGTTAGGATGGATGGGCAAAGTGTGGTTCGATGCCGTGTTGTCTGCACCATCTCCTCCACTTCTCCTTAAACTGTTGACCATGGTCGGATAGTATTGCCTTGGGAAGCCTGCTATGCTTTTCCAGCAGGGCAGTTATTTCCTTTGTTCTTGCTTCATGGTTAAACGGTTCTGCTGCGACTAGGAATCTGCTGTAGTAGTCGATGCATATGAGGAACCAGAACTTCTTACCGTGGACAGTGAATGGTCCTTTAAGGTCGATCTGCCACAGTTCGTCAGGTTTCTCGGCTCTGAAGAATCTCCAGCGCTTCGATGATTTTGCGCATTTTTCAGTTTCGGCCAGAGGTTGAAGCTGCAAATTTCGTTTAACCCTTTCCTCGGCGGAGGTTTTGGTTCTTCATCAGCGTATCCCATAATGATCATTGCTTGGGGCTCAATTTTCCATGGTAGTCCGAGAGCCTTTCTCACGGCGTTTTGGCAGAATAGGGGAGCGCAAACCCAGCATGCTCCAAGCCCATAGTGATGTGCTAGAAGCAGCAAGCTTTGAATGTATGCTGCCACACTTTGAACACCCATCAAATATTCCGCCCTCCGCCTTCTCCTGTCCGGATATTTATGCATGTCCTCCATTGTTAGGCACACAATAATCACTATCGGGCTTCTGGTGATCCTCTCCCAGCTTTCAATCCTCACAATTTCCTCAGCCTTGTCTTTGGGAACATTATTCTTAAGCATGTCTGAGAGCCAAGCCTTCCCCATTTCACGGGCAAGTTTTGCCTTAATATCTTCATCGTCGATCACTATGCAGCGCCAAGGCTGAGCGTTATGAGCTGAAGGAGCCCACGTTGCCAAATCTAAAATGGAGCGTACAACCTCGCGTGAAACCTTGTCCGGCTTAAACTTCCTTACGCTTCTTCGAGTTTTCATTAACCCAACTACATCCAAGGGACATACCTCACATTATTTTAGTGGGACGTGGCAACTTAAGGTTTTAGCCTTGCATTTCTGATTATTTATCTTATGTTTGGTGTTAGGGATTTTGTTGAGCGCTTTCATCTATTCGAGAGGAATAGGTTTC
>JAGTQL010000009.1 GCA_018396555.1 Candidatus Bathyarchaeota archaeon
AAATAGCTCTTGATGAGGACGAGCTCCTCAGCGATTACGTTGCTCTCCATATCCTTGAGCAGTATAAGCCTCGCCTTCGTCTCAGTCGCCCCATCCGCAACTCTGCCTATAAACCTCAACTTCCTCACCAGATACAGACCCAAACGGGATTAACATTAATCAAATAATCGCTAAGCCACAATATATACGTGATGCGTGCAAAATAAAACTCCATGCCCAACTTTTAAGATGGACCCTTTCTCCGTCCAAGACATCCCTAATAGAGATCTAGGAGGAAGAGAACCCGCTAATGCGGCTTAGAGATGACAGGATGGAAATCACCAACTTCAAGCGCCCACAATCACGTGCGAATAAGTTCCTTCCATCGCTTAATTAACAGTTTCCCTAAAAATGGTTCCTTCTTAAACTTTTCCTGCTGCCTTAAACCAAGGATTTCCTTGTCCTCGGTGATAAGTAGCCCTATGTTTGAGGCTTGAGCCAATATGATTATGTCGAAGCTGTCGAGGTTCTGGTTCATGGATGATATTAGGTTGAAGTACACGTCGTCGGCTTTTGTGTATGGGTGGAAAATGATTTTTTCGTCCTCTCTAAGCATAGCGAGGTTCTCTCCAAAGCTTCTTAAGGCATATGTGTAGGCGGCGTTCTTCTTTGAAAGCCTAAATATCTTGGCTTTTGCCTCAAAAATGGAAAGCTCGCTCACATGGATTTCGGTGGCTCTTATCAGGAAATCCTTGAACTCTTTTAGGCTGAACGCTTCAACCGCTATGTCCAGCTGGAAAAAGGGAAGGATGAAAGTTGTGTCGAGGAACACCCTTGAGTTTTCATCTAGCCTCAATTTCTTTAGCAAGCTCCCTTCTAAGCTTGGACATCTCCTCAGGAGTTACCGGCTTAGCGTCTATCCTTGGCTTTTCAAGAAGCGACAAAGCGGACGGCTTTGACTGAATTATTAACTTGCCATCGTCAATCCTAGCTATGGCCTTCCCGCCGGCAACGAGACCTGTTCTCTCACGAATCTCCCTAGTGGTGTAAATTTCCCCCCTCTTGCCAATTTTAACCTCAATGCTCTCCGAAGTAGATGACATGGTAATCGTCAGAATAAACTTTTTATCTGAGAAATAAGTTTTTCGGAAAGCGCGTTTTAGGATGGAAAATTTTCATTACAAGTTCACCTTTCGCAACGTAGTTCCGTTTACTCTATCTATATCTTTTATGGACACATGTCTAAACCCTATACCCAAAAGCCTAATAAGCCAAATAATAAGCACAGCCATAAAAGCCGGAACTAAGCTACAAGAACCTAGCCGAATTTATAAGAGACGTAGTGAAAAATTTTATAAATAAGCACAGCAAAATAACCACTTTTGAGGCGGAGAATGATGAAAGAACCAACATTTTCTTATCAGGATTCTAAACAATTTCAACCAGACTGTTTTAGAATTAACATTATGTTTTTCACGACCTATGAGAAGAAAGGGAAACCTATGCTACTTTTGAGAGAGCAAACTGCTTTAACCTAGTAGTGCCTTAAGTGTACTGTTGGAATGGTTTCTCTAGACTTTTTGTATAAAACGTCGTCAGCCGTTAGAAGTGCCCCGCCGGTCTTCAAACAGCACTGCACATAGACACCGTCGTAGTAGGTTGCGTTATTCTTAATGCTCCACTCTAAGGCCTTTTTATAATCCTCAACTCTGAGAACTATTGAAGGAATCTTCAATTCTAGGAAGTATGAAAACTTCTCTGAAGCTTCATCCAAGCCTATAAATCCTCTTTCAACACTCTTCCATAAAGTGTTTCCAACTTCATAAATGAGCAGTTCCGGTGACAGCAGTTCAAGATTCCCCGCTAAAAAGTCCTCTAAAACTAGCTCAGCCTTCTCCGACAAATCCTCAACTAACAAAAATCTAGCAGCAACAGAAGCATCAAGCACAAAAACCTTCAACGAGCTTCCCTCATCTCCCGAATAGTTTCATTTATAAACCCGGAGGGCACAACATGCTTCCTTGCCTTTAAACCCTCCAAAAGCTTCTCAGCAGATTCCCTTTTCTCTTCAATCTCAACCCTGCGCCTGATGGCTTCCCTAATATATTCAGACCAGTTAATCTTAACTTTGCTCATCCTCTTCTTTAAATATTCATCAACCTTAACCGTGATAGTGCCCAAAAGCATTACCAAAATACTTAAATCAATACAGTCATAAAAACATTACTATCACACGAATTCTAAATCTTAACTATGAAGACCATTCTCAATCCTTCAGCGTATTCATATATTTATGGGAACGCTTATATTATCCGCCTCAAAATCTTCTTTATGTTTGCCATTAGAGCCGGGACGATTTTAACTCCCAATAGAATTCTTAAAGAGGCATATATTGCCGTGGAGGACGATAGAATTGTTAATGTTTCCGGAGAGAAGCCCAAGGATGCGAGGGAGGTTTACAGGTACGATGAGCACATAGTCTCCCCAGGGTTCGTGGACATACATACCCATGGAAGCTTCGGCGTTGACACTACATACTCGAGCTCAAGAGAAATTTTAGATCTCTCAAAAATTCTGCCCTCAACCGGGGTAACATCATATTTCCCATCCATCATGACTGAATCCCCTGAGCAAATGAAGGATGCCATAAGAAATATCAGGGAAGCCCTCGAATCAAAAAATAATGGCTCATCAAAGATTCTAGGCACCCACCTTGAGGGGCCCTACCTAAATCCAGCCATGTGCGGTGCGCAGCCTAAGGAGCATATTCGTAAGCCGTCTCTTGAGGAATTTAATGAATTCTACAAATTAAGCGGGGGAACATTGAAGCGAATTACAGTTGCACCGGAAATTGACGGTGGAATAGAATTCATAAAAGATGCCGTGAGAAAATTTGAAGTGAAAGTTTCGCTTGGACACACCGATGCAACCTACGAGCAGACCATAAAAGCGATTGAGGCTGGCGCAAGCATCATAACGCACCTATATAACGGCATGAGAGGCTTCCATCATCGTGAGCCGGGCATAGTGGGCGCGGCTCTAACAGAAAATGTTTATGTGGAAGTAATAGTGGACTTTATACACCTGCACCCTGCAACAGTGAACCTTGTGATGAAATGCAAGGGGTCGAATAGGACAATCTTAGTAACAGATTCAATATCCGGCGCGGGGCTTGGGGATGGCGTATACAAGCTTGGATCACGCGCTGTAACCATAAAAGATGGAGTTGCAAGGTTAAGCGACGGCGCGCTTGCGGGAAGCATGCTTACAATGATCGGGGCCGTGCAAAATGCTGTGAAATCTGGGATGCCATTAAGGGATGCAGTGAAAATGGCGGCGCTTACACCATGTAATGCCATGGGCATTAAGGATTCTGGTAAAATAGTTAGAGGTTGCAAGGCAGACTTCATAGTGCTGGATAAGCAGATGAGGATTACAGACGCCTTTATCGACGGAAGAAGATGCGAAGATTTCAGCTAGCCTCAGCCTCCGCTGCGTTCAGGTCAATTAAGAAAGAGGGCATCTTCAAGCTTATTACAGCCAAGCCAAATCAAGGGATAAAATCATTTAAGCCGTTGCATAATAAGCTTATATGTTAGTTCTGGGCATTGACGGCGGCGCGACAAAAACAGTATGCGCTATTGCAGATGAAAACTTTCAGGTTCTCGGAGTTGGGTTTTCAGGTCCATGCAACTATAACGTCGTTGGCGTCGAGGAGGCTCGAGAAAATGTTAAGTCGGCGGTTGAACACGCATTTTCGGACCTAGATCTAAAAGATAGGATTGCTGAAATTGGATGCTTCGGGATCGGCGGCTTAACAACTGAACATGACTATGAAGTAATTTCAAATCAGATCGTTCCATCTCACATTGCTAAAAGAAGAATTATTGTAAACGACGTGGTCGTAGCCTTCTATGCGGTAACCGGCGGCAGCCCTGGAATAGTTGTTGTCGCGGGCACAGGCTCCATAGCCTATGGTTTAAACAGCAGAGGTGAAAGCGCCTTCTCAAGCGGATGGGGCTGGCTTATGGGCGATGAAGGAAGCGCGTTTGACATAGCTAGGCAAGCCCTCATCGCCGCGGCTAAAGCCTACGATGGCAGAGGAGAACGAACAGTGCTGTTGGAGATGTTTAAGGAAACGTTTAAGGTTGAGGATTTTAAGGAAGTGGTGCCTAAAATATATCATGAAGTTAGCTTAACCGGGATTGCATCGCTCTCTAAAGTGGTTTTCTCAGCGGCGGAAGAAGGAGATAAAGTGGCAATAAAAATATTAAAGAATGCTGGCAGGGAACTAGGGCGGTCAGTTATTGCCATAGCGAGAAAACTATTCATGGAGAGCAAACCCATTATTGTTGGGGCTTCAGGAGGGGTCTTCATAGCCTCCGACATAGTGTGGTTTTCCTTTCAAAAATACGTAAGATCCTACCTGCCGAAAGCATCATTTACATCTCCAGTAAAGCATCCAGTGATAGGTGCATTAATAATGGGGTACAAAAATCTAGGGATAAATGTGGACGATAAAGCTAAGGCGACTTTACTGCAAAATCTGGAAAGAAGAATTGCTAGATTATAAGCCGCCTCAAGTATTTTTCCACATGCTATTATTTATGCTGCTGTGAAGATCATAGCGCATCGCATACCTGACGTGTTTTAAAGAAGGAAAGTCAAATTAGCCCGTTTACCCGCTCATGCGAAACGTATATATGTCCACACCGCCCAAAAAATGTTGGGGGATTTTAATGGAAGAATTTAAAAGCATTTTAACTGCTAAAATGTGGGCATCTTTGATACTAATATCGGCTGCGCTTAGTCTTATAGGCGTCCTTTCGGACCATCGGGGGATGGGCTATTTCATCCTCCTATAGGGTTGCGTATGATGCCGGAGCGAGCCCAAGGGATATTACAAAAATAATCGTGGTGTCGGGGATAATATCTATTCTTATAGGTCTTACGGTTGGTTTATGGTTAACTTATGCCGTTGGGTCGAATAACGTTCTAATGGGCCTATTTGACTCTTGGTGGCACTGGGTCTTCGGGCAGCCTTGGGGCGATGTAGCGGATTTAGGGATTCCTGAACCCCTATGGCAGCACATAATTGCCGGCATAATCTTAATGCTCATCGTCAGCGTGCTTAACTTTAAGTTCGCATGGTGGCCGCTTGAACCCGCAGGTGTAGCCGCAGCCTTCGGCTCATCAGGCACAGGATACTTACTTCCAGCCGGAATCGCTTGGCTTATTAAGAAGCTAGTGCTTCGTATCGGTGGAACAAAACTAAATGGTAATGTTGCTATGCCTATTGCAATCGGCTTTCTAGTAGGCTACTGGTTCCTCCTATTCATCGGCGGATTGCTTGGAATGATACAGTTCTTCCTACCAAAGTAAAATATGAAAAGAAAATTCCTTCCTCTTTTTTTATAATTATCGCTCGTCTGATCAGCGGATCCCTCTAAAAGCGAGAAATACCCTATTTTCTCCAGCCGTATTCTAGAAAGTCATCCCCCTCAGGGAGATGTTTCTCTAGGGCTTTCTCGTTCAGTTTAACACCTAGTCCAGGTTTATCCTGCACCTCAATGTAGCCGTCCCTAACAAGCGGATTTGGCAGTCCGTTAACAAGATCCCGCCAGATTGGCTCTATGATCGGCATCTCGAAAGCTATAAAATTCTTAGGCAGCGTCGCGCATACCTGTATTAATGCAGCGGCCCCAATTATCCCATCAAGAACCCCGTGAGGAGCTATGAGTATTCCATGTAAATCGGCAAATTCAGCGATCCATTTAAGCTCAGCTAATCCCCCGACGTCGCATGGGTCTGGACCTATAATGTCAACAGCATTGTTTTCGACCAGATCCTTGAAGCCCTGTCTCAAATATATTTGTTCACCAGTATGTATAGGAGTTGTTGTGTTTGATGAGATTAAACGGAAAGCTTCAACAGCAGTGTATGGTGTGTAATCTCCAGTTATTAAATCCTCCAGCCACATAACATTTAGGGGTTCTAGAGCTTTGGCTAAGCTGAGAGCTGACTGCACGCTGAAACCTGGACCGCAATCTAAAGCTAATCCATACTCATCCCCAAGAACCTCTTTAAGCGCTTTAACACATTTGATAATGTGCTTTAAACCTTTCTCTGTTAGGTGCCCCCTATTTAGGTATGGTGTAGGCCCCTCTTCAGTCTCGCCATAAAAGAAGTTGGGGATAACTACCGGCATTTTTGTGTGAAAGCCAACACCAAACTTGAATATTTTGAAGCCTTCGGGCAGATCCCTCTTTTTTCTAGCGCTTTCAGCGTAGTCTTCCGCTGTGAAGCCGGCTGGCGCCGGTCCTATTCCAGTATTATATACACGTACTTTATCCCGAATTTTCCCACCGAGAAGCTTGTATATTGGCAGTCCGTAAGCCTTTCCAGCTATATCCCATAGGGCAATTTCTATCGCGCTAACGGCGCTGCCCCAAGGTTTGAAGCCGCCTAAGTTACGTATTCTAAGCATAACTCTCTCAACATCGGTTGGATCCTGACCTAAAATGAAACGCTTATAGAAGAGAACATGAGGCTTTATGTAGTATTTAGGCAACTCGATCTGTGCAAGTCCGCTTATTCCCTCGTCGATATCGATGCGGATTATGGGATAACCTTCAATCACTGTGCATTTTAGATCAGTAATCTTCATCTTAATCCCCAGATATATCGGCTAAGCGTAGAAATATAAGATTTACCGTAATTCGGGGCGAGTCCGATGATTATTTATGAAAAATTGTTTTCTAGGCTTAGATGGTGAGAGGGAGAAAAATTTTTCTCTTTAACGATCGAAAAGGCGTATGAAGATGTCGATCCCAGAAAAACGGTTCGGAAACATTCGGAAACAGCTAAATTTAAGCAATTATTGGACGCGACCCCGTAACACAAGGTCTCCCTCGGCGTCTCTCAATCTTTCCTCAATAGTAGCGGCGCTAAGGCCGTTATCGCATTATTCATCATGATAATATTTGTTACAATCAGCGGATATAAACCAGCTATAGGAATCTGCCGCATCATCAACTCGTTATGGACAATTAGGCTTAAAGTCGCGTTAGCTAAACCGGTTCCGCACATTAAAGTCATAAATCTCCTATACTTGTAAAGGGGAGTGTTTCTTGTCGCTATTTCAATTGCCAAATAGCGGAGCATAAGATTAACGGCCATAACTATCCCTGCATAAGTAAGTCCGAGAGTGTTAAGTGTATAAATCAACCCCAGAATCATGAAGAAAAGGGCTTTGACTAAAAAAGATATTTCATCATGGAAATCTCTAATCTTCTCTATGATCGTCGGCATGGATGCAGCATCTATATTCAAACCTAAGGTTCTCATCCTCTCGTAATTTCCAAGCGCCATCCCAAAAACTAATGCTGAAAGAGGTCCGCTTCCACCCAAAAACTCCGTCCCGGCGTAACATAGAACTAATGCTGCAATAGTGAGCATATATGTATACTCTTGTTTCCTAACAATTTCTAATACTTTTATCCAAGTTATCCCACCGATTGCCCCCAACATCACGCCGATTGCAAACTTCGCAATGAGTGAGGAGGTAGCCTCTTGAAGACTAACGGTCCCTCCAAGATATACTTGTAAAAATATCATGGTTAGAACTATGTTAAATACATCAGTAACGGTTGACTCTAGAGATAAAGTTGCTTTTACTTCCTCGGGAACCTTCAGCTTAGACATTAAAGGTATAATTACAACCGAGCTTGTTCCAGCAGTCATCGGACCAAGTATTAACGCTTCAACCCAATCGAATTCTAAAACGAAATGGCCGAAGACCGAGACAAAGACCGTTGCAAAAATAGCATAGAGAAATGCCAAAGCCGTTGCCCTAATGCTCTGTGACAAGACTATGTGAACTTCCATGCTTAAACCTCCCTGAAAAAGAATCAGCATCAAAGATAAGGCTGCAAAGACAGGTATTACTGGCAGAAGATCCTCCGTCGAGAAAAGTCCGAGAATAGGCCCGAAAATGACGCCCATTAATATTAAGAATAAAATGTCTGGGAACCCCACCTTTTTAAAGATGACATTAGCTAAAAATCCCACGGATATTATCAGGCCTGCAACGGTAAAAACCAGAGCGACGGAAGCCATGAAATTCGCACCCTAATCTTTCCAAATAGCACATAAAAATTATTATTGTTCGCATATAATAGCCTTTGCGCAATTTTATGCGCTGATAAAATATCGTAAATTGTTTAGAATTAACCTCACCTCACTTTAAATACTAAAGATAATAGTAGAGATATAGCGAGGAAATATGGAATCATAAAGACATGTAGGATTATTGAGCCAACTATTGGTAAACCTAACATCCGGTATAAAACTCGAGTGCCAGAACCCTCGGCCATTTTTATCAAAAATAACATCAGCAGATCGATCATAAAGCCGAGCGTTAGCGCCTCTCGGCTTATCCACGATTCAGCACGACCAAAATCTATCTCTTTTGGAACTATTGAACCTATGATCAGTATCCTGCGGCTTAAGGATAAAATTGAAAGCAAATAGACTAGAAGGGGTAAAAAAGATGTTCCGAAAAGCAAGCCGGTTATCATCCGAATCATCATCCTGCATATGGTGTATTATGTCGCTCCATATGCAGACAGACATGCTCGAAGCAAGCTTCAACGAGCTTGTAGGTTCACAGCTGCAGGGCGTAGGCCGCCAGCTCCTTTAAGATCTCGCATGCTTTAGCCACTAATTACTGACTCTTTTTTCCCGCTCTAGCTTCTTCACACCAGACTTCATCATGTATAATCCGATTAGAATGAATAGGATTGCAGCCACAATAAACGGAACTTGAAATTCAAACGGAGGCCCAAAAGCATATGGATAAATTTTCAATATTATAATTGCATTAAACCAAATATGGTGAATAGAGTAACCGCAGATAAGCCAAGAATAATTAATCCAGCCCAGAACACGAGAGTCTTCTCGCCCTTGAACATGCGGAAACACACCGGTTTATAATAGCGAATCTGCTTATTTGAATATTTCTCCTCCGTTAATTTTAACCTTAACTCTCATAAACAGAGAAAAATCCACAGGAGAAAAGAGGGAGATTTTACGGGAGACATCTCCACTCGCTGTTGGAATTGAATTTTTAAGCGATATTACCGAAAATCAGAAATATCGGTCATTTAAACATGTGATGTGATATGCCGCATAAAATAAGCATTTTCATACCGGTTTATAGAGAATCATGCTTCCTAGAGCACTTACTTACTTACCTCCTTAATGATCCATATGAAAATAAAGAGATACTTGTTGTTGTGGATGAGCCCGCCCAGAGAAGCCTTGATATCTCCAAAAAATTCTCCGATAAAGTCCACTTCATATTTAACGGTGAAAGGAAAGGTAAGGCAAACGTCTTAAATGAGATTGTTAATGAGTCAACTGGCGACGTATGTCTCTTTCTTGATTCTGATGTGCTTTTAGATGTTAAAGGGAAGGGTGAGAGTTTCCTTGAGGCGATAGCCAAGGAAATGGATTGCGCTGAAATAGTTGAGGTTAAGAAGGGGGTTATTAAAGACTCATTTATATCTAGAATCGCATCCTATGATTACCTAGGTTTCAATTTAACAAGCTGGTATTTTTCACGTAGGATAGGTCGGTGCTTAGGCATTAATGGCGCTGCGTTTGCAATTAAGAGAGAAATCTTCGAGGCTCTCGGCGGCTTCAGGAGAGTTATATGTGAAGATCTGGACATAGCGACAAGGGCCTTCATTAATAATGCGCGCTTTAAATTTATAGATAAGGTAACCGCCTATACTAGGGTGCCTTCATCATGGAAGGAATGGTTTAACCAGAGGAAACGCTGGGGGGTTGGAGCAGCATTTTGGTTTAAAGAGCATTTTAAATTGCTTAGGCGCGTTCTTAAAGAGCACCCTGAGGTTGCTATCCCCTCTCTACTCTTTATTTTTCCAGCCTTACCGCTTTTAATAATGAACCTATTTATGCCGGATGATTTGTCCACAAAAATGCTTTACATCTCACTTATTTTATTATCAACTAAAACCAATCTACTCCTGCCGCCGACAGCTTTAACTTCTACAACTATTTCGACGCTTAAAAGCTTCTTTGTTGTAATTGGAAATCTGGCAGCTTCCTCCCTCATTTTCTATATTTTCGCCAGAAGGATCCGCTTCCCCTTCAACCCTATAGAATTTCTCATTTTCTACTTTGTAATGGCCCCAGTCTGGCTTCTCATAATAGTGACTAGCCTAATCAAAGTGTACATCAAACCTGAAAACATAAAAATCGATTGGAAAGTATGAAATGAATTAGTCCAGCCTTTAAATTATCCGCTTGCAAGCATCTTTCTTTCCATAAACTTATTAAAATTCCTTACCTTCCATATTGTACTAAAACTTCAGCAGATATTAAATAAAAAGGGGAATTCGGCAAAACTATGTTGGTAAAGACCCGTAGAAGGCTCGGCAGAAACGCTAAAGTGCTAATATTAACGGAGCCTTTCTGGAGCATTCCTGTAAACTGGATTTTCTTTTATAGGCCAATTTTTTTAAGTTCAGCTATTAAACTTTCAGCTTTAGAGATAGGTTTTCTAATGACCATATTCAACTCCTCTCTCATAATCTTCCCATTACTCGGCGGATATATGGCTGACCGTTTCGGTAGAAAAAGGGTTTTTATGCTTTTTGATAGCATATGCTGGTTATCATCCCTGGCAATCTGGGTTATCAGCCGAAATGTATGGCATGCGCTCTTAGCCTACATAATAGAGGGCTGTGCATCAATAGTCTACTCAGTTTGGGAATGCCTGCTTGTTGAAGACACTGAGCCCAAATTCAGATCATTTATTTATGGTTCCATATCCGCCATATTCACAACCGGATCGCTGACTACGCCTATAGCCGGATACATTATTGGAACCTATGGCCCTGATGCGGGTTGCAGGATGCTTTTTACATTAGCATTTTGTTCTCTCGTAATCATGTACGTGGTCAGACAGATCTATTTAAGGGAGCCTGAAATTGGGCGTAAGCTGATGGAGGACAAAACTTTTTCAGGATTTAAAGGATACTTGGATTCTTTATTATTGGCGAAGAGGGACCGAGCCATCTTAACTATGCTCCTAATTAACATCATGATTGGGTTTTATAACTCATCTTCCGCGTATGTGACGCTATATTTAGTTAATGAAAAGGGGCTGGGTCTAAGCGAAGAGGCAGCTTCGATCTTCCCCTTCTCCGCCTCAATAGTGTCCCTAATGATGGCCTTAATTGTTGTTCCTAGGCTTCGCTCAAGGAGCGGATGCCTGAAAACCCTCATATCCGGTTACAGTTTAGGTTCTCTAGCCATGTTACTATTTATAACCTTACCTGGTAGATCATTAATTACGGCTCTGCTCTCTGGGCTTATGCTGGGCGTTTACTTAAGCGTGGCATTCTCGGTTTCAAGAACTTTTCTGGCAAATCAAATAGATGTGGTTGATAGTAGGGCTAGAGCTAAAATACTCTCAATAGCGGTGACTTTGTCCTCGCTTATAAACCTGCCAACGCCAACAGTGATGGGATACCTCTTTAGCCTAAACCCAAAATTGCCCTTCTTCGCAATCCTCGGAATATTCATAGCATCAATAATGCTTTTAACATCTCTTATTATTCTGCTAAAAAATGGGCGGCGTAAGTGAGTTTCATCTAATTTATATGTTTATATTAGCGTTTTCCCTTTAAGTACTTAACAATAAGGTGCATCTGCAATGAGTGTTCCATTAGAGAGGGTGGATAAGTATATTTGGCGGATACCTAAGTACAAGCCCGGCATGCGAGTTCCAGGCGTGGTATTCGCAGATGATGATTTACTTGAGAAAATGAAGACCGATAGAACTTTGGAGCAATGCGCAAACGTCGCTTATCTGCCGGGCATATACAAATACTCCATAACCCTGCCAGACGGACACGAAGGCTACGGTTTCCCAATAGGCGGCGTTGCAGCAACAGACTACGAAGAGGGCGTAGTTAGCCCAGGAGGCGTAGGCTACGATATCAACTGCGGCGTCCGCCTTCTAACGACAGATCTCTCTGAGAAGGATATTCGGCCAAGGCTTAACGATCTTGCAACAGTAATCTTCCGCAATGTTCCGAGCGGGCTTGGAAGCCATAGAAGAGACTTTAGTTTAACCTTTAATGAGCTTGACCGTATAACAAGGGAGGGCGTGCCATACCTAGTTGAGAAAGGATACGGCTGGCCGGAGGATATTAGGCACTGTGAAGAGGAGGGGCGGATGCCCGGAGCAAACCCAGATAAGGTTTCAAGCGTAGCAAAGAAGAGGGGGCAACCCGAGCTTGGAACTCTCGGCTCAGGGAATCACTTCTTAGAAATTCAGAAGGTTGACAGAATTTTCAATGAGAAGATCGCTAAAGATTTCGGCATAACGCATGAGGGGCAAATCACGGTGATGATACACTGCGGTTCAAGAGGCTACGGCCACCAGATTTGCTCAGACTATTTGCGCATGATGGAGAGGGCGGTGCATAAATATCATATTGAGTTGCCTGATAGGGAACTTGCTTGCGCACCTGGAACAAGCAGCGAAGCCCAGGACTACTATCAGGCTATGGCATGCGCCGTGAACTACGCATTCGCCAATAGGCAGATGATTACACATTGGGTTAGGCAGAGCTTTGAGCAAGCCCTCAAAACCTCAGCCGATAAAATTGGCTTACAGTTACTTTACGATGTAGCCCATAATATAGCGAAGATAGAGGAGCACACTGTAGATAATAAAACAGTGAAAGTTTGGGTTCATAGGAAAGGCGCTACAAGGGCTTTCCCACCGGGTCACGAAGATATCCCTGCGGATTACCGTAGCCTAGGACAGCCAGTTATAATACCGGGTTCAATGGGGACAAGCTCATGGGTTCTAGTTGGCACGCCGAGAGCGATGGAGGTAACCTTCGGTTCAACAGCGCATGGAGCCGGTAGAATGCTCAGCCGGGCCGCAGCGACAAGACGCTTCGCTGGAAGCGAGATAAAAAGGAGCCTTGAAAGCCGAGGCATAGTTGTGAGGGCTGCAAGCATGACCGTTTTAGCCGAGGAAGCTGATCCAGCATACAAGAATGTTGATAGGGTTGCTGATGTCAGCAATGCGGTTGGCATAGCGACCTACGTGGCTAGACTTATACCATTAGCTGTTGTAAAGGGCTAAAATCCGCCATGATCAACGAACCGGTTTTCATTTAACCCCTCTATTTTTCTTTACAATCCGCTTTATTCGTCCCATCGGAATAAACGCTGTGCAAAACCTCCTTTACCTTCTCAGTTATCTTTGGACCTAAGCCATAAACATCCCTAGGCCAGCGATCCACATTAATAAGGGCGCTGAGTGGGGTCCCATATGTCCTTAGTATGCTTACTGCCTTCTCCCTTCCAATGTTCGGCAGACTGGCTAAGAAATATATTTGTGCATCGGCCATGGTTTCAACCTTTTTAGCAGGATGAACCGCCGGCACCCTTTTCTCAGCGATCTGCTCTTGTTTAGCTGATGTGTAGAGGAAATCTATTGTTTCCTTATAGCTTGTTGTATGAATCATATTTATGCCGTTTCTGGCCAGAGTAAACATTGCTCCCCAGACGGATGAGGGATTAATCCTACTGATCTTATAGATTATTGGGAAGTATCCCTCGATTAGGATGAAGGGTTTAGAATACGCCTCCTTCAAAAGGAAAAGCTGCTCGAATAGGTGTCGATGAGTGAGCGTATGAACAAAATCATGCACGGTTTTTCTCTCAAAAGCGCATTCATCGGAAATTATATAATCGCCCCTATCAAGAGATCTGATAATTATTAGCGCCCCCATTTCCCTTAAACCCTTAACTACTTTAGGCGCCGCGCCAGCCTCTCTACTATCAATTATGATCGCGGGCTGCTCAGATTCCTTCTTCGCATCAATATACGGCAATAAACTTTCCGTCCCAGCCATCTCTTAAAGCCTCGCAACACTTTAAAATCTCAAACTTTTTATTTAGCCTTTCCTAGATAATTCAAAAGGAAATTATATTTAAGGATATCACAAAGACGAAACCCCTGGAGAGATGAAAACTTAAAATGGCAGATCTTCAAATCGAGGGTTTAAGGGCTGTATACCGTGGGATGTGCCCCAATTGCGGAGGGGATATTAGCGATCAAGAGCTGCTCGACCCAGGCGTATGTACCCAATGCATTCTAAGCCCCCCGCCGGATAAAGAAAAGGTTTATTTAGAGCTAATTAGAAGGGGTCGAATTGGTGAATATATAAAGGTTTTAGAAATAGAGTTTAACCTCAAGAAATTTTCTGAATTCTTCAATTTCCTTGTAGGATCCAGACCTTGGGCTTTACAGGAGGTTTGGGCTAAGCGGGTATTGATGGGTCGAAGCTTCTCTATTGTTGCGCCAACTGGCATCGGTAAAACCCTATTCGGTCTTATTATGGCGCTTTACTTAGCTGGAAAAGGAAAGAAATGCTATATCATCGTGCCAACAAGCCTCTTAGTTAAGCATTTACTGGACAAGGTTTCAGTCTTCTTGGAGAAGATGTCTTGCATTGGAAACCCGACCCCTATCGTTCTAGGCTACTACTCCGCGATGCCGAAAAGGGAAGCTAAGGAAACATTAAGGCGCATTGCGGATCAAGATTTCTCAATTCTAATAACAACGGACAGATTTCTCTACAATAGATTTGAGCTTATTAAAAATGTGAAATTTGACTTCACATTCGTTGATGATGTTGATTCTTTCTTAAAATCTCCGAAAAATATAGATAAAACAGTCCTCTTAATGGGTTTCAGCCCGGAAGATATTGAGAAAGTTCTGGAAGCAGAGGAGCAGATGGTGGCCGCTTCATACAATATGCCGAGGCAATTAAACGATAGGGTGCTCGTCGTTTCAGGAGCAACATTAAGAGGTAAAAGAACGAAGCGCATAAAGATATTTAGGCAGCTATTCGGTTTTGAACCGGGATTCAGCCCGGAATTTGTGAGAAATGTTTCAAACTTATGCATCAGATCCATAGATGACATGAAAAGTCGCACCGTGGAGCTGGTTAAAAAGCATGGTCCCGGATGCCTAATATTCGTGCCGCAAGTTAAGGGCGTAGCGTATGCCAAGGAGATCGCTGCCTCCCTAAAAGAGGCGGGTATAAAAACTTTTATTTATGAAAGAATGAATCCGAAAATACTTGAAAGGTTCATTTCAGGCGATTATGCTGCCCTAGTTGGCGTGGCCAGTAATAGAAGCCCGCTGGCGAGAGGTCTCGATCTCCCGGAAACCATCAGATACGTTGTTTTCGCCGGCGTTCCAAGAAGAGAAATAAGAGTTGGAACAAGCGAGTACAACCCGCAGAAGATCCTCACACTCTTGAAAACTCTATCCCCATTTTTTGAGGAAAAATTCTTCAGAGAAGTCATTCCCGTTATATCCGCATTATCAAGAATTGTTCCAGTTAACAAAGAATTAATTGATAAGATTAGAGAGGCTGATGAAAAAAATATTGAATTAGATGGCTTCGCCAGGCACGTCCTAAGGGTTGTTAGAGAGGCAAAGAAGCTTCTAGTCAAAATGATGGAAGATATCGAAATCAGGAAGGTTACTGAGAGGCTGGATGTAGATGTGAAAATTGAGGATAAAGGATATGTACTAGTTATGCCCGATGTTGATGGATATGTACAAGCCTCAGGCAGATCCTCAAGATTTTACGCTATAGGTATAAGCCGAGGCTTATCAATAATCCTAATAGACGACGAAAAAGCTTTTCATGGCTTAAATAAGAGAATTCAGCTTATGACGGATGAGGAATTCGAGGAGTACACCCCTGAGAGAGCCGCCGAAGATTTAAGAAAGGCGGATGAGGATAGAAAAATTATTGGAAAAATCCGCAGAGGCGAGTTTACCGCAGAAACTATTGATATCATAAGATCAACTTTAGTTGTTGTTGAGTCGCCCACAAAGGCTAAGGCAATAGCATACTTCTTCGGCAGGCCGGCCAAAAGAACAATTAACGGCTTCACGGTTTATGAAGTTGCAGGTGGACAAATGATCCTTAACGTTGTTGCTTCAGGCGGCCACATATTTGACCTCACAACAGAAGGCGGGTATCACGGCGTCATAAAAGAAAATGATCACTACATCCCAGTCTACACAGATATAAGAAAATGCAATAACTGTGGTGAACAGTTTACTGATAGGGATGTCTGCCCTGAATGCGGGTCAAACAACATACGCTCAAAGAAAAATGTTGTGGATTTACTGCGCAAGTTAGCTGTCGAAGCAAATAAGGTGCTTATTGCAACTGATCCCGACGCTGAAGGTGAGAAAATCGGATACGACATTTATGTTGTAGTTAAGCCTTACTGTAAAGATGTTGAGAGACTTGAGTTTCATGAAGTGACTCGTAGAGCCCTTAGAAAAGCCTTCTCGGAGCCTAGAAATATTAAGCTGCCGTTTGTTCAAGCCCAGGTTGTTAGGAGAATTGAGGACAGATGGGTTGGGTTCGAGCTAAGTAGGAAACTTTGGGAGAAATTTAAGGTGACATCCCTCTCCGCCGGTCGGGTTCAAACCCCAGTCTTAAGCTGGGTTATAAGGCGAGTGGAGGAACTTAGGAAAAAGATTCCGGCAGCTGAACTGCATCTGGA
The DNA here is from genome assembly GCA_018396555.1 of Candidatus Bathyarchaeota archaeon. Lineage (GTDB taxonomy): Archaea > Thermoproteota > Bathyarchaeia > Bathyarchaeales > DTEX01 > DTEX01. The sequence continues at coordinate 16,636 of JAGTQL010000009.1, forward strand.
AAACGGGCTCTCAGTAAGGCTTGTTGCTCCTCTAAACATAGAGGATTTAGTAAGAAAGTTCAAGGAAGGCGAGCTAAATACAACAATAGAAAATGCTGCTTTTCGCGAAGAAACAGTTTATCCGCAGCCACCTTACACAACTGACAGCATGCTTAAGGATGCAGCTCAAAAAATGCGCTTCCCTGTCGGATACACGATGAGCTTAGCGCAGGCGCTATTCGAATCCGGCTTAATAACGTATCATAGAACAGACTCAACAGCAGTTTCAACCACGGGTATGGATGTCGCGCAACGCTTTATTGATGAAAATTACCCGGGTCTCTTTAAGCCTAGGGCATTTAGAAGCGAAGGGGCGCATGAATGTATTAGGCCTACAAAACCCCTAAATGCTAAGCAGCTAAGATTTTACCTCTCATCCGGAGTTTTAAGGATACCTCAAAAGTTAAGCGCTGACCATCTGAAACTTTACGACATGATTTTTAAGAGATTCATCGCCAGCCAGATGAGTGAAGCAAGGGTCATAATTCAAGAATTTACTTTAAAAATTAACGGCGTCGAAGTTGAACAGGATAGAATAACAAAAATTCTTAAGGAAGGCTTTCTGACAGTTAATCCAACTATTAGAGTTAAAGAGGAAGTTGCTGAGGGCGTATATAAAGTTGTGCATATGAAGGTTAGACGAGAACCCACCGTCAGACCATACAGAGAAGGCGATCTGATAGCCCTCATGAAGGAGAAGAAAATTGGGAGGCCAAGCACCTACTCGAAGATAATTGACATACTGTTGAGGAGGAGATACATTTTCTCAAAGGGCGGAGCGATATTTAACACTAGGCTTGGTAAAGCTGTCTATGATTATCTGGCAGAGAACTTTGAATCGCTAGTTTCAGAAGAGTTGACCAGAGACCTTGAAACCAAAATAGACGCTATAGAAAATGGTCAAGCATGGTATCAAGACATAATTAAATTAGTCGAGAATGATATAAGAACCGTTATAGGAAGCGGGATATCCAACTCCTAACTTATAAGCAGCATAAACATTCCCAGTTGCTTTATCTAAAAACCTATAATGGTTGCAACAATAGTGATTCCGGCGGCGACGGCGGCAACCTGCTGATGAAACTAAGATTATATTCAGCCTCTAAAAATCTCTCAAAGTCCTGAAAGACCACACTTTTAGTCTCATTCAGTTTTAGGCACGTTGACTTCCCCATATAGGCGTCGCATAAATCATAAAGGGCAACCATTTTTAGCAATCGGGGATTTTCAGCAACTGCTGATATTATGCTTTCCGGCGGATGTTCTGGAAAGACCCAGGCTATATATGAAACATTTACTGTCCTATAGGATAACCCATCGCGGATAGAACAGCAATGATTAGCAGTTATGCTTTTAAAAGTATTCGGGTGAACTCTCCGGGTCCATATAAAATTATGATAAGCCCCTTCAGCATGTACAATATCTTCAAACTCAGAAACCCACCAACCCCTTAACCTACATCTGTTTTTAAATCGCTCAATTAGATCCCAGATCTTAGGAAGGTTGACCATTTTTACTCCCCTAAAGCAAAATTGAAGAATAGTCCAGATCAGAAGTACATAGTTTCACCTAAAAACTTACCTAGATAAAAAGTTAGACTTTTTATCAACAAAAATATAGAAGTGTTAAGAAAAGTTTCCATTATGAAACTGGGATGAGAAAAATGTTTAATAAAAATCCTATCATATATACTATACACTTATTTAAAGGATTTAAGAACGCTTCCCTCGGCAATGCCGTATTTTTGCAGCGAAATCTTTTTCAATCCTATCTATGAAAAGCATAATTTTACCATCGCTTTCAACGGATTGCTCCTTAAAAATCTGCCCTATAAAACTATCCCAGTGCTCTATGAGATATTTTCCGGGCTTAAAACCATCTAAGATTATTTCTAGGTTCTCAACATGTTTTATTCCACCCTCGACAATGCAGTTACCTCCCCGGGGCTTCTCCTCATAATCAACATGGTAGAAAGCCGGAATCTCCTCATTTCTCCCGCTGGGCGTATTGAAGGATGCGTTTACATAAATATCTTCCGGATCAAAGGGATTAATGTAGGAGGCGCCAAATATTACTTCAAACTCAAACTTCCCATATGCTCTTCCAATCTTGCTTTCATATTTAACGCCTAAAAGTTTGGGCTGTGCTGATGGATATTTAGGCATGGTCTAACGCCTTTAATCTTTCTACCTCTTTTTTGCATAAATAAGTGGACAAGCAAATTTATTATTTACCTTGCTTCTTTTAGAATTTAAAGATCTAGAGAAGAGTAGGAGGAAAAATAGTATCAGAATAGCTGTCGTCGACTTAGATAAGTGTAAACCCGCCCGATGTGATAGGGCATGCTATCGATTTTGCCCTCAGGTTAGAAGTAAGGTTGAAGCAATAAGATTTGAAAACAATAAGCCGATAATATCAGAAATACTTTGCACTGGCTGCGGCATATGTGTTAAAAAATGCCCATTCAAGGCGATATCAATCGTTAATTTGCCTGAAGAATTAAGGGGCGAGTGCGTGCACAGATTTGGTCCAAACACGTTTAAATTGTTCCGCCTACCAATCCCATCTCCCGGAATGGTACTTGGGCTAATTGGACAGAACGGTATTGGTAAGTCAACAGTCCTAAAGATTTTCTCTGGCGAGATCAAGCCTAACCTTGAAAGATATAGTGATCCTCCAGAATGGTCTGACATAATACAGTTCTTCAGAGGTTCAACTCTTCAAACTTACTTCCAAAAATTAAGCAACGGCAGACTTAAGATTGTTCATAAACCACAGTATGTAGATAAAATCCCACATGTTGTTAGGGGAAATGTAGGCGAGGTGCTGGAACGTATCGATGAAAGGGGCAGGTTAGATGAGATCTCTGAAAAGCTTCAACTTAAGGTTGTCTGGGATAGGCCTCTAGATGTTCTAAGCGGCGGTGAGCTTCAGAGGGTCGCTATAGCAGCGGCTGTCTGCCGTGAAGCGGATGCGTATCTTTTTGATGAACCCTCAAGCTACTTGGATGTCAAGCAGAGGCTGGAAGTAGCTAAGGTTGTAAGAAGCTTGAAAGAGGCTGAAAAGATGATCCTAGTAGCGGAACATGATTTGGCAGTGCTAGACTACCTTTCAGATCAGATCTGCATATTCTATGGTAAACCAGGCGTATACGGGACAGTCTCTCATGTTCACAGTGTTAGAACGGGAATTAACATTTACCTTAACGGGTTCATACCGGATGAAAATATGCGCTTCAGAAAGGAGCCGATAATGTTTCACATAAAACCGCCAACGACAGCCCCGCTCGCCAGCGCACCAATGCTTAAGTGGAGCGAAATGATGAAAACTTACGGTGACTTCACCCTAAAAATTGAACCTGGTGAAGCCGGGGCCGGAGAGGTAATAGGCATACTTGGCCCAAACGGCATTGGAAAGACAACGTTCATAAAGATTTTAGCCGGAATTGAAAAGCCTACTTCTGGGCAACCACCCGTCGAGAACATTTTAAGGGTTAGCCATAAACCACAATATATATCAACCGACTATGATGGAACAGTCGAAGATCTTCTAAAGATGGCTGCAAAGGAGCAATTCGCATCCAGCTGGTACCAAAGCGAAATAATTCAGCCGCTCAATCTAAGCCCACTGCTTGATAGAAGCCTCAAAGAACTCAGCGGCGGTGAGCTTCAGAAGGTTGCTATAGCGGCATGTCTCTCGCGTGAGGCAGACCTATATCTTCTCGATGAACCAAGCGCATACTTGGATGTCGAGGAAAGGTTGTTGATGGCTAGAACAATCCGAAGAATCATTGAGGATAAAAATGCAACAGCCTTCGTTGTTGAGCACGATATTGTTGCTCAAGACTTCATAGCGGATAGATTAATAATATTTACTGGCGAACCAGGCATTCATGGGACAGCGAAAACTCCGATAAGCCTCCTTAACGGAATGAACATGTTCCTGAAAGAGATGAACATAACTTTTAGAAGGGATCCGGAAACAAAGAGGCCGCGTGTTAACAAAGAAGGCTCAAAATTAGATGAGCATCAGAAAAGAATGGGACAGTATTACTACATTAAATAATTAATCTAACATGAACATGCAATTTTTAAGCAGAACCTATTTTTCTAGCCATGAATGATTCAATGAGCTCGCTTTGAAAGATTTCTCTGGAGAAATCTCTTCAATCTTCCTTTAATCCTTAAAAAGGCTAGAATCATAGTTCTTCAAAAGCAACTAATATTAGAGATCGAATTATGCCTAGAAATGCCTTATTAAATCTTTAAGTCTTTAAGTAATGGAAGGCGGCTCATTGAAGCGAAAAGCGAATGCGATGCGCATCTTTAAACATGTTGATGGTTCAATAAGTTGAAATAATTTATTCCTCCGTTTCTGTCACATATATTTTCAACCCATGAGACCTTAAGAACCTAACTATATTCGGCTTTTTAAGGGCCCTAAGTAGGCTATAGCCCAGCACTGCGACGGCGAAGAGGCTGCTTATTGCTAGAACTGTTATGCTTAGGAGCCATGGAGGCAATACTGCGCTCTCAACTGGAAATAGAAGCCAAACATAGCTTCCAACAATTAAACCAATGGATAATGCGCCGAGAACGCAGCCAATCAAGGGTTTATTCCTCATTTTAAAGATTAATGCTGAAGCAATCATATTGGCAACCGGGCCAAAAATTATGTCAATAAACCCGTAAGGTACTGAAGCTGAAAGGTAAATGTTACTTAGAACACAACCAACTGAGACTCCGATGATCACCGAGGGGCCAAAGAGCGCAGACAATGGTATTAATGCATCTGCAAAACGTATTTGAATCGACGCTGCGGCGCTTATCCCCTGAACTATCACTAGCGTAGAGTATAGGGTTATAAAAAGCGCCGTTAAAGCCAAATATTTGCTCTCCATGATTTCATCCCCTTATCTTGAAGCCTATTAAGCGCAGCGGATTAGGGACACCTAACAGTAAGCCTCTTAAGAAAAGCTTACTCTACGCTAAGCATTAATAAAGCCTTCGGTCTTTTTAGTGGAGAAAGGCAAAAGTTATTTATTAGCCATCCTCTCTTCTTATAAGATGGTGAATTCTTTATGGTTGCGGCTGAGGAAAGAAAAGAAGTGTCTTACCGCTCCCACAAGGTTGTTATAAGAGGAATTGTTGAAGGATATGACGTGGCCTCGCTGGAAGACCTGAAAAAACTTGAAAATCAGATTGAAAGTCTGCAGAGTGAAATAAATGCCCTTAAAAATCAAATAGGTGAATTACAAAAAGCGTTGAATGCCACAAACATGAGGCAAGAGCGATTGGAAAACTTCCTAAGATCATTCAAGTAGATCCATAACCAGAGCATCTAGCGTGGTCTAATCCATTAACTACACTTTTTCGATCGCTAAATTTAATTGGTTCAGGCGCTATAATTCGCTGAAAGCTAATGAAGGCTGAAAGGACTGGAGGACGGATTAGTGAGTTTAAGAATTAATAAAATGATTTTCGCTACGATCCTAGTTGCAGCATTTATTATTGGAGCATTTTCATCATATTTATGGGTCGCAGGCTATTATGCGTCATTAGAGCTTAACCTACCTGAAAAACCAGTCATATCAGTACACAGTTTTCTAACCTCAGCTGGGGACTCATCGTTCTTCAATATCACAATACTTAACCCTTCACTCTCACCTGAAGAGATAAAAATCTTAGGAATTTATGTTTTAACCGAAGATGGCATTAGCCATAAAATTACCTTAACTAACCCAAGCATACCGGGTAGCGGTTACGCAATAAAAGTTGGGGAATCAAAAGTTTTCACATGTTTCTGGAACTGGATAAATTATACTGGGCAGAGAATAAGCATCGCTGTTTTAGCTGAAAACGGTTCCGGAGGGACATTATCAGCCATTCTTCCTTTAATAGAGGCCAGAGTCACTGATTTCCTTCTAGATCCGGAACGTGGAAGCATGTTTAACATAACAGTTATGAACTCTGAGAACTCGGTTGCCAAAATTAAGCTTACCAGCTTAAGCGTCATAGCTGATAGCTCGGTTTATAGTGTAGCTACCCAACCCCAGCTACCATTGGTGCTGGAGCCGAACGGGTCGATTAGCCTTACATGCTTATGGAACTGGACTGAGTATCAAGGTAAAACTATAACAATAGCTGTGATCACGGAGCAAAAATACGCTGCAGAAATAACTGAGTTCATACCTCAATATGTAGTTTTTAATATTGAAGAAATTAAATTCAGCCTAGACGATCCGTCTCACTTCAACCTGACGGTGTTAAACTCAGAATACTCAGTGATACCGTTAAATATGACGAAAATTAGCATCAGGCTTGAGAATGGCACCCTAGTATCGCCTTTAAGCGTTGATCCATCTATCCCTCATATGCTGGATAGAAATTCAACAATAACATTTATGTGCAGATGGGACTGGTCAGCATATCGAGACAAAGAGTTAACGGTTACTGTATACACTGAGCAAGGGTATAAAACTGAGACTACCTATAAAACTCCAGCATAAAATTCATCCAGCAAAAGAATCGATTAGGTTTTAACTTTTCTTTTTAGGGAGTCCTCAAGTTTTATCAGAGATTCCGTAGGATCTTCGCTAGCGGTGATATATGAGCCAACAACAGCCGCTCTTGCACCGGCTTCCCAAACCCTGATAATTGTTTCTGGATCTATACCACCGTCAACTTTTATAAGTTTATTGGGAAACCTCTGGGAAAATCTTTTTATTCTTTCTGTTGCTTCTTCACAGTATTTTTGTTTCCCTGCACCCATAGGCACAGTCATCAATAAAACTATATCCGCGGTCTTAACGATCTTGTCAGTTAATCTCTCTTCCGCCGTTGGAAGATTTAGGCATATTCCAACCCTGTAGCCGAGCTTCTTTAAGGTTTTAAGGGCTTCTATGGCATCGTGTTCAGAGCTGAAAGATTCTACTTGCACTATAATTGCCGTTTTAAATCTGTCTTTTTTATGAATAAACGAGTTTATCTCCTTCATTACTTCAAGCGGGTTTCCAACCATTAAATGTATGGTTAAGGCAATTTTATCATGTAATTCTTCATATAGTTTCCTTATGAGATCTATTGAAAATTTATTTCTGGAAACAAGAGGCGGCCTCATGACGTCTATGTGAATATCATTTATCCTTCCAGACTGCGCAAGTTTAATTATGTTTAGGAAAGCCTCGGATTTCTCTAAGTTCTTCAAGCTTCTGGAAAGATCTTGCTCGTATTCAAGTATTGATAGCGAGATGAACATTTTCCACTTCATAATATTTTTGGAGATTAACATTTTATATTTTGTGAACTCATCTCAAAACTATTTAAGTCTTTCTTGATTATGTTTTGGTATGGAGTTTATTAGATCTTTGCTTCCCCCTAAGGCTGGGGTTGGTAGGCCCTGGGGCTGATGATAGGGGATAATAAACGGCATTCTATGTGTGTTGACTACTGGATGCTGATGGATGGATATGCCTATCCGCTACGGCTCCTATAAGACTGCTTGGAGGAGGCTTAAGCGATGGCAGGGAGAAGGCGTATGGGATAGAGTATTCAGGGCTTTATCATCTATGGGGGAGCATGGTAGGGTATGCGTTGATAGCTCAACAGTGGAGGCTAAAAAGGGGGAGAAATGATAGGATACGACGGCTTCAAGCATAGAAAAGGCTCGAAGATACATGTATGCGTGGATGAACACTCCATGCCTCTAAGCATAGCCTTAGGTGCTGGAAATGAGCATGACTCGAAGCGGATAGATGAGTTATTGGAGGGATTAAAGGAGGCTCCGAAAGAGCTTTACGCCGACTCAGCATATGATACCGAAGCCATAAGATATAGGCTATCGTCGATGAATGTGGAGGCAAACATACCCGTGAACCCTAGAAATGGGAGGAAGCCTAAACCATACAATGCTGAGCTCTACAAGAGGATGAGGTCGGCCGTCAAGAGGTTCTACGGATGGCTCAAAAGCTTCAGAAGAATAACCGCAAGGTATGAGAGAATGGCAGCAATATACAAAGCATTCATAACCATAGCATGCATAACAATACACCTAAGATATGGAATTTAGAGATGAGTTCAATAATAAAACCCTAATTTTAATCAGTATTTTTCAAGCTATTTTAGACCACCCTTCTCCCCATATGTCCATTACGGGCTTCCCAGATGTTTTATTTTCATGATCTTCCTGATTTCTTCAATGATTCTCTCGTCGCCGCCTAATAGTATGCCGTGCTTAGCTATTTCTTCAATTGTCCTCGCTCTCTTCTCAATCATTATGCGGATTTCTTTAATGGCGTAAACCCTCAGATCAATATCTATTGACATCTTAGGCTCCATGTATCTTACGGTTCTGTCCATCGGTCTTTCATCGGTTTTCTCAATTATTATAGTTATGTCCGCATCGGAGAACGCTGTGTAATCCCCCCTGGCTAGGGAACCTACAAGTATTACCGCTAAAGCGCCTTTCTCAACTGCCCCTTCGGCATAATCCCTAAGCTCCCTCATTACCGCCTCGTAATTAAGCTTGAACAATTTTATTTCTCGTGAACTCAATTATTTCACCCGCATATTTCACCGCCCTTTCAGCGTCGGCTTTAGTGTAGTAGTCGAGAGGCGCACCTTCAGGGTGAAAGTTAGGATACCTTGAAGGAACATAATGCCTGTCCAGCTCCTTAGCTCCATCGATAAGTTCCTCAGAGGGTTTAAATCCCTCGGGAAGATTCTCAAGCAGCCTGCTAACTGAATGCCCCCATACCTCAATGCCGAGATCTTGATAAAGCGCTTTAACGGCTTTCTCCGCCGCTTGATGCGAGGCGAAGCAGGACCATTCATAATCACCCATCTCAAGGGATCTCCTAGCGTGCTCATAATCCCTTAAGGCCTGCCTAAGCCAATCTCCAGCCCTAGAAACCATCCCACTTCCTCATTCAACTATACTCTCTAGTCTAATTTAAAATTTGCATAGAACAGCACCTAATTTTATGCCATAAATAATCATGCGAGCCTTAGGAATGCTGGAATCCAAAAGGAAAAAAGATCCTCTTCAACAAAGGGGCTGAGATATTTTACTGTAAAGATTCCGAAAATGGTTAGGGCTATTTCTGGAAACACTATTAAGAGCCAATAGGGATTTGTTTTAAAGATAACCTTCTTTTTAGGAAGAATTAGGAAAATAGAAACCTAAAATTGAGAATAGAATAATTTTCGCTCGCTAACGCTCGCAATTTCTAACCCTCCAGCCAACCAGTATCCCAGTGCCACCATGTCCAATTCCCGGTATAGTCAACCGTTGTCTCAAAGTATGTGACATTTTGAAAGTCTGGGAGCCATATTTCTAAATAAACCTAGCTGCTAGGATAAAATCTGAAAGGGGGAAGCAACTTAGGAACCTTAGGTTCATATTGGTAGCCCGGGAGAGATTCGAACTCTCGTCAGCGGGTCCAGAGCCCGCCATGCTTGACCGCTACACCACCGGGCTTCAACCTAGCGCATGCTAGCCTTGGCTAAACGAACCCTTCGAGGTTAGATTATATGGTAGGGGGTTTATTTCCTTTTTGTTGTAAATGCGCCTGATGAGTCAGCTCTCGGCGGCTCAGCTTATGAGGCGGGCTATTAAATCTTTCCTTCTCTGCCTAATGTTCATGGCTATGTTCGTTGTCTCCTTAATTATTCTTTCAGCCTCCTGGCTTGCAACGTCCCTAACGTCTAAAACTTTAAGAACCCCCTGATATATTTCAGCAGGCGATTTTTTCGACTCCTTTAGACACCGGAATATCGCTGCATAGTCGAACTTTATGTTCTCAACAATGGACACTAGGTAAGCATAGTTTTCAATCATGTCGGCTAAGTTGTGGAACATGTAGTGGGCGGACTCGACTAAGGCATTCTCATCTACAAGCGCACTTATGCGGGCAACCAAACCATTCAGGAAATCCTTCTTCCCATAGTAATTGATTTTAGCAATCATTCTTGGATGAACGGTTTTAGGCGGAGGATTAGCGGCAATAAAGTTTATTGCCTCACCCCAAACTGATGAAAGCAAGTCAAGCATAGACTTAACGTCAGCCTTACTAAGCCTATCTAAACCCATTAGACCAACGTATTTCTCATAGACATTATACATCTCTAGGCTCCTAGACGATGAATCAAGACTCCTCACGAAGCGGCTGTTCAACACGGGTCTCCTCCCAATCTCAATCAGAATCTTCATGAGCACCCAAAAGCTTCTCAAAGCGTTTACTTTAGCGCTCTGAAAATCATCCATGTTAAACGCTGACCTTGCACGGCTCAAATGCGCATCAGCCTCAACAAGATAGGCTTCAGACCTGATCTCCACACGTTCAGGCCTCCAAAAAACTTTCGACATGAGATCTTTAGCCCTGGTTAAGGAGCCGTCGCGATCGAAGATAACCCTTAACTCATAAAGTTTTTGATCTATCTCGGGCGGAATTCTATGGGCCACCCAGCTTCTAGGAACATAGTTCAAATCAACGAAGCAGCCGCTCAGATTGATCCTTTCAGTATACTCATAATCAAAATCCCTGTCCTCAACAATTAAAAAGTCCACATCGCTGCTCGGAACAGCGTCGCCGCGACTCCAACTGCCAAATAAACCTATCCCCGAAACAATCTCACGCACCTTTAAGTCCTCAACAAACGATTCTAAAACGCTGCGAAACCTTTCAGGAAACACCACCAAGACCTCCCTTACTTAATACCTCAGTAACATTTAGAAATATTAAACCTATCAGCTGATAAACTTTATCAGCTAGATACTGTCAAGTTACTAGTATTGCTGGCGGTCTCTTTAGGGTTTGGTGCGGCCTTATGAAGTTGTACCATAGGGTGAAGAGCCTTATGAAGAGCTTGATCTTGAGGATGGGCTTTTTCCTCACTGGGAAGTTGTTGGAGAAGCGCCTAGTCCTTGCTTTCATTGTTCTGAACCATCTTTCAATGCGGTTTCTCTCTCCGAGGGTTTTATGCTTCCATTCAAGGCCAAGGGCTTTAAGAGCCTCAGGGTACCATGGTCCTTTATCCACGAGTATGACTGGCTTATTCGTGCATGTCTCCAGCACCTCCTCATGAAGGCTTCCGCGCGGTGAATGTTCCTCTGCCATGAAACCCATACGTCCAGAAGCTCACGTGTATCCACGTCTATGGCAGCCCAAACATAGCGCCACTCGCCGTTAGCCTTAATCTTAGTCTCATCGACTGCTACCACAAAAGTTAATAGACTGCACGTATAACGAATAGTAGTGTATAAATTTGAGGAATAATGGTGAAAACTAGCACTTGGGATTATAGTTCCGGCGCTCTCATTGTTGTCGTAATATTTATAGGTCTTGCTGCCGTAGTTTACGGCTTAAGCGTTCTTCCCTTCGATTTTCTTAATTTTCCAGCATGGATCCTATGTCCTTTAGGCGTTTACACCCTTATTTATGCATTAATTATCCGTAAAAATCACTTTTATTATTTAGTTTGGGGCTCCGTAACGTTCGCTGTTGGCGTAATATCAGCGTTCTATAAAGTGGTAAACCCTATTGTCATTTTGGGGATTCTTTTAATTATGATCGCGGTCATAGGTATAATTTCACGTGGGAGGCGAAAAGTTGAGTGAGAAGAATTACTTAGAGAAAGTTCAGGGGGAAATGAGCCTCCTGGAAAAAATCATGAGTTATATCCCAGGGTATAGAGGATATAAAGAGAAGGAGCTAAGGAGGGAAAGCGATCGGCTTGTTAGGATGGAAACCGTGAATAAGCTTAAGTCCGCGAAGAGAATTTTTAGGAAAAAATTTGCAAATCCATCGATCTCTCAGATGCGTTCTGAAGAAGATGCCTACAGATTTGAGGCGTTTTTAGCTCGCCTTGATAGGGTTACTCAACGAGTAGATAGAGCAGTGGCTGGATATGCTGGAATATTTGATGCTGTTAAAGTCAGGGAAGATAAGCTTGACATGGTTGTCCAGCATGATTTAGGTTTAGTGGAAAGAGCTGAGTCCATAAAGGCTGATGTTGAGAAGGTTGTCGGAATGGAAGTTGGCAAAGAAGAATGGAAAAATGCAATGGATGAATTAATATATAAAGTTGAGGAGCTTGATGGATTTATTGATCGAAGGTCAGAAGTTATTAGGGGATTAAGTAGATGATTTCAATATGCCATTATAAGTCGGAAAGAAAGGAGTGTGAAAACTGAATGCCGAAAGTTATTGAGTGGATTGGAGCGAGAGAAAGCGATGTTGTTTGGAGATATCCTACGGAGGAAATAAGTTGGGGAGACAACCTTATAGTCCATGAGTATGAGGCTGTTGTCTTCTTTAGGGATGGAAAAGCCTACGATGTTTTCAGGGCTGGTCGTCACGTTTTAACAACCGCAAATCTTCCATTACTAACTAAAGTTCTTTCCGCAATTGCGGGATTTGAGAAGATTCCCTTTAAATCATCAATAATCTTTGTCTCATTAAAGCAGTTTCAGGGAAGATTTGGGGCTCAAACCCAGACAAAAGAGTTGGCTCCATTAAAATTTTATGGGAGCTTCTGGTTTAGAGTTGAGGATCCGAACCTTTTTGTCAATGAGGTGGTAGGCGGACAAGGGCTTTTCAATACGGATGCTCTTCAAGGCTTTCTAAGGGGCTATTTCAATGAGAGACTCATTGACACACTCAGCCAACACTCCCTAGTGGATGTTTATGGCAGACTCGATGAAACCAGTCTTCTAGCGAAAAACGTTCTTTTCGATACCTTTTCAAGGATAGGCCTCGAATTGATAGATGTGAAATTTGAGGGCCTAGACACAACTCCTGAGTGGAGGGATAGGATCTTTTATTTGAGAACAGGGGTCTCTGCAGCGGAAGTTCTTAGAATGGAAACCGTTCAGAAGTCAACTGAAAGTCTTTCAAAAAGCCCTGGAGCAGCGGTTGGGGCTGGAGTGGCAATAATTCCGCCCCTCTTCCAGCCGCCCGCGGCGCAAGCGCAACCTATGATATTATGCCCTAGATGCGGCTTTCAAAACCTGCAGACAGCGAAATTTTGCAACAACTGTGGTGCATCGCTACAGGCGGTTGGCGGAGTTAACTGCTCCAAATGTGGAGCCTTAAATCCGGCTGGAGCGAAGTTCTGCAACAACTGTGGAAGCCAGCTATATGCTGCAATCAAATGCCCAAAGTGCGGGAGTGATGTTCAGTCCGGAGCGAAGTTCTGTCCCAATTGCGGGGAAAAACTAGCTTGACCACTGAAGAAGAATAGGCATGTAGGGGGAACTCGCTTGAAAAAGATATCTTCAAATTTATTCTTAGCACGAGCTATGGAGAATATATAAATTCATTCATATTTGTTCCTTTTTATGGTAGGCGATAAAAATGCTTTAATACAACCTCTTATTTTTCCTTTGAATAGAAAGAGATGCAAATGACGAGCTGTTCACAAAGCGGGATTATGAAAGACAAACGTTGCATATTCTTGATTCTTCTGCTCATTTACAGCGAAGCTTTCTTAGTCATGCATCAAACCCACCAAGTCCAAGCGCAGCAAGAACCACGATGGTGGGCTGGTTATCGCCACTATGGCGTGGCGCAAATCTACTCTCATCCTGGAGTTTATGGAGAAATATATACGATAAATCCTTATGTGCCAGTAGGCGCCTACTTTCTCGAATGGGTCGCTACTATTTTAGCCTATCGTCCAATCGCTTATTGGGTGCAGGTGGGCTACTTTAAATATTGGACTTATAATGCGCCCCACTATTACGTGGAGAAAAATGATTCAAAAGGCCACGATTTTTATGTCTTTGGGGTGGGCCCAAGCACTGGTTCATGGCACAGTTACGCTACTAGGCGCCCCGCTGATCTTCCGTGGGAGAATTCTACAGATCCAAAGGAATGGCGATTATACATAGACAATATGCTTAACCCCGTCCGCATCTACTTTGTCACGCCTAACAGGCCAGTTGATGAGCAAGCATTTGCAGAAGTCGTCGTGTCCACAGGCATTTGTATTACGGGAAGCCACTTTAGAAACCTCCGTGTTTACGATCCGCAGCTCTACTGGTTTTTCTGGCAATGCCATGTACTACGCGTGGATCCTCCTTATACTCTGATTGAAATAAGCCATCGTGAATTTAGGGCGGCTGGAGGTGGTTAGTAGATGAATAGGAAGTTTAAAATGTATGGAGCCTTCGTATTATTGGGCATCATTGTCCCTATCGTGCTTAGCGTAGCTCTTTCAAGTAAGCCTGTGAGTGAGATCAGTTTCAGAATTGGTAACCGCTATTATTATGAGTTTAAGTATAGCGGCAACGCGGAAGGCGAAATAATCGAAGCACGGGTAAAGACTCCTCCTGGGTATTTCGGCTCCGTTCCACCCCTCCCTCCATTCAAAAGGTACTCGTTAGTTACTGGGATCGATCTAATCGTGAAACAATGGAAAATGTCGCTTCTATTACCTACGTGGCTTCCTGAAGGGATGAAATATGCGGATGTATATATTGGGCCCGTTATAATCATCACCTTCAGCTACGAGAAGACTGAAGACTTCATGGGCGGCGAGTTCGGCATTCAAATAAAAATGGGTAATCCACCAGGAACCCTGGACGAACTTAATAAAACGGTGGAGCCCTCAAAAAGAGAAGGGGACAAATATATAGAATTGATGAAGATGGGAGATATATGGGCTGTGGTTGCGAAGAAAAGGCCGAATACATCATTCATCATGGCGTGGTTCTTCTATAAGGGCGAGTACTACTATATAGTGGACGTGAAAAGCCCGCCGCTTACACTCCAGGATTTGGTTAAAATCATAGAATCCATGAAGCCCGTAGCCGAATAAATTTCAACATCACCCAATTTTTTCTCATATATTTCTTAGCGAAGGCTCTGTTACTTTAAGCTTATCGCCTCCTTGAGTTGGGTTATGAGTTTCTGGTATTCGGGTTGTTGATGAAGGTTGAAGAGCCTGAGCCGGTTCTTGACATGGTTTAGGTTGCATCCGCGCCTTCTCCATGGATGGTTGTCGTCTAAGGCTTCAGTTCTGTCCTTAAAAGCTTGGATGGCCCTCTCGATTAGGCTCCTATACTCGTCGTTGAGGAGCCTATGCTCTAGGCTTAGAGCCTTGCAAGCTTCAGGGCACCATGATGCTCCATCGGTGTAGACTGGATGCCGCCCGTAACGCCTAGTAATCTGCCTAAGGAAGGCTTCGGCGGCCATGCTGCTCCTAATCCAGCTGAACCATAGGCCTAGAAATCTGCGCTGATAAGGCTCGTATGCAACCCAAACCCAGCCTTCCATGCCTCTAACCTCCACCATAGTCTCATCCACCAGGAAACAGCGAACCCTCCCAGCCAGGAAGAGACCCTCTAAGGGTTGGAAGCTTCTGAAACCAACGCCACATAGAAACATGGCTCCTACGGGTGAAAGCCTCTAAAGCCCTGGAAGCAGCCCTGAAACCCAAACCCTCAAAAACCAAATAAACACCATAAAGAACAATACAGATGGGAGTCCTCCCTCGAAAGATCACAATACCATATCACCTCCAAGATTAAACGAGGGAGAACTCCCACTTAAAGTAACAGAGCCCTTAGCGAGATACTGTCAAGTTATTGGTATTGCTGGGGTCCTCCTAGGGTTTGGTGCGGCCTTATGAAGTTGTACCGTAGGACAAAGAGCCTTATGAAGAGCTTGATCTTGAGGATAGGCGTTTTCCTTACTGGGAAGTTGTTGGAGAAGCGCCTAGTCCTTGCTTTCATTGT
>JAGTQL010000091.1 GCA_018396555.1 Candidatus Bathyarchaeota archaeon
AGCTCGCGCGCGCATAATCCACGAAAAGAGAAGAAGAGGAAAACGAAGAGGTATAGGCAGCAGAAGCGGTTCAAGAAGAACTAGGACGGATTCAGATAGGCTTTGGGTTGAGAAAATCAGGGTCTTAAGAAGGAGACTTCGCGAACTTAAGGAAAATCGCATGATATCAACTAGGGTTTACAGGCAGCTATACTTGAAGGCTAAAAGCGGGGTCTTTAAATCAACAGCGGATCTGCATCGCTACATTGAGGTCCACGGACTTAGGAGGAGACGATAATGGCTAAAGGTCCAGCTTACAACATTCCATTCAGAAGGCGTAAGGAAGGCAAAACAGACTATAGGCTTAGGAGGAAACTTATAATCTCTAAGCTGCCTAGACTCGTCATTAGAAAAACTGGGAGAAACATAATTACTCAAGTTATTAATGCAACTGTTATAGGCGACATGGTTATAACATCGGCGCATTCCATTGAGCTTAGAAAGAAATACGGCTGGCTTGGCGGACTAAACAATCTTCCAGCAGCATACTTAACTGGGCTCCTATGCGGCTTAAGGGCTGCAAGCAAGGGTGTTGAGAAAGCCATAGTGGACATAGACTTGCATACGCCCTCGCGCGGCGCCGGGGTCTTCGCTGCAATGAAGGGGTTCGTTGACGCAGGCATTGAAGTTACGCATGATGAATCCATACTACCTGATGAAGCACGTATACGCGGGGAACACATAGCCAAGTATGCTGAGACGCTATATTCAGAAGACGCAGATAAATACTCAAGAATGTTCTCCGAATATTTGTCGCGAAACCTTCCGCCTCAAAAACTTCCGGAGCACTTTGAGATGATTAAAGAGAAGATATTATTCGATTTTAAGAATAAACCTCAGTAAGTTCCCAAATCCGGCACCTAAGAACTTATTTAAGCCAAGATTTAATTCTCAGCAAAACATTGTTGAAAGCGATCTTTTCAGAAATTTATGCTCACTAATAAAACTTTGGGAGCTACGTATATATCTGCCTAAAAGGTCTTTAGCATGATAAAAATCCTCATGAAAAGGCTTATGAGGGCGCCGCATGAACCTGAACGCCTTCTTTAATCCAAAATCCATAGCGGTCATCGGAGCCAGCAGAGAACCCTGGAAGGTAGGCCACAGGGTCTTTAGAAACCTCGTTGAAGCGGGTTTTCAGGGAAGATTGTACCCAATAAACCCGAGCGCTGAGGAACTTTTAGGTTTCAGATGCTATAAGAGCGTTAAGGATGTGCCTGAAGAAGTTGATTTAGCTGTAATAGTCGTTCCAGCAAAAATTGTGCCTTTAGTCGCTGAAGAATGTGGACAAAAAGGGGTTAAGGGAATAGTTGTAATCTCAGCAGGCTTTAGCGAAACAGGAAGGGAGGGGACACTCCTAGAGAAAGAAGTTATTGAAACATGTAGAAGATACGGCATGAGGATGCAGGGCCCAAACTGCTTAGGAATCATAAGTACACAAAGTCGCGTAAACGCATCCTTTGCGCCAGCCATGCCTTTACCTGGAAATATAGCCTTTGTATCGCAGAGTGGGGCGCTCGGAAGCGCCATATTAAACTGGGCCATAGGAAATGATATTGGATTCACAAAATTTATAAGTTTAGGGAACGAGGCTGACTTAAATGCAGCGGATTTTATTGAAGCTTTAGGAAACGATGAGGAAACGAGGGTTATTGGGCTTTATATTGAGGGCGTTAAGGATGGAAGAAGGTTCATTAATGCTGCAAATAGAGTAGCTAGGAAAAAGCCGATAATAGCCATAAAAGCCGGCACAACCGATGCTGGTGTAAGAGCTGTTTCATCACATACTGGTTCATTAGCGGGATCAGATGTAGCTTTCTCAGCCGCCTTCAGAAAATCTGGAATAATAAGGGTTAACACCCTTGAAGAATTATTTAACCTTGTCCTAGCATTCAGCTCGCAGCCCATTCCTGGGGGAAAGAGGGTGCTCATAGTCACAAATGGTGGCGGACCTGGCATATTAGCTGCTGATGCTTGTGAGAGAATGGGTCTTGAACTACCATTATTAGAGTATGAGATTAGGGCTCATCTTCAGCATCTTATGCCCCCTCACTCCAGCCTAAATAATCCACTGGACGTATTAGGTGATGCTGACGAAAACCGGTATAAACTTGCCTTAGAGGCCGGTTTAAAAAGCAATAATGTAGATGGGTTAATTGTTATTTTAACCCCGCAAGCCATAACGCCATGCGATAAGATTGCTGAAGCAATTGTGGAGGTTGGAAAGTCCTCCAATAAGCCCATTCTCGCCTCCTTCATGGGACTTGAGGATAGCTCAGTAGCCATTAGAACGCTTAAGAAGAATAAAATACCAAACTATACTTTTCCAGAGCCTGCGGCTTACACGTTTAAATCCATGTATGATTATAGCTTGATACTTAATTCGCCACCTGAGGAGCCCGTTGCAACCATAGAGATTAATGAGGAAGAAATTAGGAATGTAATTGATAATGCAAGGTTTGAGGGCCGCCTGGCGCTTACAATAGATGAATGTATAAAAGTAGCTGAGGCCGCCGGCATACCCATGCCTAAAGCAGCAATAGCAAGAAGCAGAGAAGAGGCTGGCGAATTTGCTGAAATGATCGGTTATCCCGTCGCCATGAAGATTGTTTCCCCAGATATACTGCACAAGACGGATATTGGCGGTGTAATATTGGACGTTAAAAGCCGCGCTGAGGCTGAAGAAAGTTATGAGAATCTAGTTAGAAGGGGTCAAATAGCGATGCCAAATGCAAAGATAACTGGCGTCCTAATCCAAGAAATGGTTCCATCAGGCAAGGAAATAATCGTGGGAGCCGTTAGAGATAGGCAGTTTGGTCCGCTAATCATGTTTGGTTTAGGCGGCATATATGTTAACTTTCTTAGAGACGTATCCTACCGCTTATGTCCTTTGACAAGAAACGAAGCTGCTGAGATGATTGAAGAGACGAGAGCATACGCGCTTCTCAGAGGCGTTAGGGGTGAACCGCCCTCAGACATGAGCTCCATAGTGGATGTTATGCTTAAAATGTCGCAGCTCATGATTCGCTTTGAGGAGATATCCGAAATGGAGATTAACCCCTTGTTTGTTTATGAAAAAGGAAAGGGTTGCGTTGGGGTAGATATAAGAATAACAATTGCACATAAATTATAGATAGGGGTTGAACTGAATTGGTTAAAAAATCCATATATATTGCCTCAACCGAGGAGTCGACTGGAAAAAGCGTTATAGCACTATCGCTGGCCTCAATAGCTAAGGAAAGCGGCGAGAAAATCGGATATTTCAAACCCGTTAGCCTGGAGGCTTCACTAGTTCATGGAAGAGAAGGCATAGATGAAGATATAGAAGTTATGAGGAGAATACTTGGTCTAAAGGCGGAATATAATGTTTTATGTCCCTTCACGCTTAAGAGGGATTATTTTCTCAAAGACTTTCTTAATCTTGATGTTTCCCAATGTGTCGAAAGCGTACTTAAATCTTATAGGGAGGCATCTAACGGTAAAGACATAATGCTCATAGAGGGGCCGCGCTCACTTTCAATCGGCGCTTTTCTCGGATGCCCAGTTCCAAAACTTGCAAGGGACTTTAATGCAAAGGTGCTGCTGGTTTTAAAGTTTAAAGACGATTTCATCATTGATGAAATCCTGCAAGCTCAAGAATACTGCGCTAGGTGGGATGTGAAACTCTTCGGTGTCATATTGAACCGCATATCACAGGATGCTATAGGCAGGGTTGAAAAAGTAATTAAGCCCTTCATTGAGAGGCAGGGAATAAAGGTTTTAGGTTTAATCCCAGAAGACAAGGCTTTAAGCGCATTAACCGCTGGGGAAGTCTGCGAGTTCATCGGCGGGGAGGTTTTGGCCGGCGAAGATGGCATGGATAATCTGATCGAGACCATTCTTATAGGCGCCATGACCCCTGAAAGCGCCGCTAAATACTTCCGAAAGGTAACGAATGAACTTGTGATCACCGGAGGAGACCGCTCAGACATAATTTTGACGGCTCTGGAGACCGGGGTGTCAGCCATAATATTAACTGGCAATCTTTATCCAAGCGCAAAGGTCTTTCCAAAAGCTGATCATCTGAAAATTCCCCTGATAATTGTGCCATACGACACGTACACAACATTACAGCATGTTCAGAAGATGATTGGCAGAATAAAGCCAGGTGATCCTAGGAGGATAAATGCTGCAATAAACCTAGTTAAGAAAAATGTAGATTGGGAATACATATTAAAGGCAGCCTCGTGAAAAACGGCGTCTAAATGCTTCATTAATTACTGAAAATCACCCAGTAGCGTAGGGAAACTAGTAGCATAGAAGGGTATCATTTATATAGGTTTATAGTCCATTCATGGTTGACATTGAAGGTCAGGCTTTCCATCAGTTGGCTCAGCAAGTGATTTAAAGATGGAAGCGTGGATCAGACAGCCAATCGTATGCGTTCTCGGCCATGTGGATACTGGGAAGACTCTTCTACTTGATCAGATCCGTAAGAGCAGCGTTCAGGCCCGCGAAGTCGGGGGGATGACGCAGCATATTGGCGCAAGCTTCTTCCCAATGGAGACGCTTGAGGGGGTCGCCGGGTCCTTCTTTAAAATGATCGGCGGTGGCGAAATTAAGATACCTGGGCTACTTGTCATTGATACTCCAGGACATGAAATATTTGCAAATCTCAGGCGCAGGGGCGGTGGAATAGCCGATATAGCCATACTTGTAATTGATGCTTTGAAGGGGTTTGAAGCCCAAACCTACGAGGTTATTGAGATGCTGAAGTCTAGGAAAACGCCTTTTCTAGTAGCTGTGAATAAGATTGATCGTATACCGGGCTGGAAATCGTATCCTAATTCGCCATTCTTAGAATCCTATAAAAACCAGGATCCTCATGTGAGACGAGAGCTAGATGAACATCTATATAGGATCATTGGTAAATTCTCAGAGTCATCGTTTAGGGCTGATAGATTTGACAAGATAACAGATTTCACAAAAACAATAGCGTTGATCCCAACCAGCGCCAAGACGGGCGAGGGGATACCGGAACTAATAGCTGTTTTAGCCGGCTTAACATATCAGTATCTTCGAAAAAGGCTGCAAACAACCAGCGGACCGGCTAAAGGCACGATTCTTGAAGTGAAGGAGGAAGTTGGGTTAGGTGTAACAGTCAACGCAATAATCTATGATGGGGTTTTGAGAAAGGGCGATTTAATAGTGCTAGGTGGAAGGGAAAAGCCGATTGTAACGACTATTCGCGCAATATTAATGCCTAAACCCCTAGATGAAATAAGGGATCCGAGAGAGAAATTTTCATCAGTCGATGAGGTTGTGGCGGCTGCTGGCGTAAAAATTGCTGCGCCAAACCTAGAGGATGCAATAGCCGGCGCGCCAATCTACGTTGTTCCATCAGAGGAGAAAATAGGTGAGTATGTGAAAGAAGTTGCGGAGGACATTCAAAAAGTTCGCGTATCAACGGAAATTGAGGGCGTTGTCCTTAAGGCTGACGCGCTAGGCTCCCTAGAGGCCATAGTAGAAAGCCTCAGCAGAAACAGTGTGCCAGTACGCTTGGCTGATGTAGGCGACGTATCTAAGAGAGATGTGATGGAGTCCATTATTGTTAAGGAGAAAGAGCCGCTTTACGGGGTTATCCTAGCATTTAACGTGAAAGTTCTTCCAGATGCTGAGGAGGAAGCGAAAAATCATGGAGTGCCGATCTTCAGGCATAACATAATTTACCATCTTGTTGATGAATACCTAAAATGGATGAGAAACGAGAAAGAATCTCGTGAAAGAGGCGAGTTTGAGAGGCTTATAAAGCCAGCTAAGATAAGGGTTTTACCCGGCTATATCTTCAGAAGATCTAAGCCCGCCATAGTTGGCGTTGAAGTTCTAGCCGGACAGATTAAGCCAAAAGTCCATCTTATGACAAGCGATGGGAAAGATATAGGTGAAATACTGCAGATACAGTTTAAAGGGGAGACGCTTTCATATGCAGAAATGGGAAAACAAGTTGCAATCTCGATAGATAGGCCCATTGTAGGACGCCATTTTGATGAGGGCGACGTACTTTACGTCCTAGTTCCAGAGCAACACGCCAAGGCGCTTCTCACAAAATTTAAGGATAAACTAAGTATTGAAGAAATTGAAACACTAAATGAGATAATTGCAGCGATCGGAAGGAAATATATTCTTGGGCATTCCACCTAAGCGGTTAAACACCTTTATTCCAGATCTCTTCAAATTTCTCCTCATATGTTTCAGCAATTTCCATACTCTTTATTATTACAAGGTTCTCATCGTTATCTTCCTCAGCGCTTTTAGACCAATTGTAGCTTCCAGTAAAAACTATTTCGCCGTCTATAATCATAACTTTATTGTGCATAAAGTCCGGGTTTGTGTCATTACGCA